>CAWUNX010000465.1:0-2462 GCA_963923905.1 uncultured Methylocucumis sp. | reverse complement strand
TTCATGGCCGCTCTCCGATGGGGTCAGCGCGTCATTTGGTTTGTCAAAAACCTATGATTATTATTTAGAAAAGCACAATCGTAATTCACTTGATGGGCAAGGTGGTACGATGTTAGGTGTCGTGCGTTATGATAAAAATTTAGTTAATGCGTTTTGGAATGGGCAGTTTATGTCGTTTGGTGATGGTGCGCCTTTTGCCGGCGCTTATGATGTCGTTGGGCATGAGTTAACACATGGTGTTACCGAAAAAACAGCCAATTTGGTATATAAAAATCAGTCGGGTGCGTTAAACGAATCGATGTCGGATGTGTTTGGTACGCTAGTCGAATCGTATATTTACGGCAAACTGAATTGGCGTATGGGTGAAGCTTTAGGTGATGTGAAGTTAGAGCGTGATATGAAAGACCCGCATTCGGTTTTTATCCAAGATGGCTTTCCTTATCCTGCCAAAATGAGCGAGTTTTATGTATTAGAGCAGGATAACGGTGGGGTTCATATTAATAGCAGCATTATCAACCATGCGTTTTATCAGCTTGCCGAAGGGATAACCGGAGCGGTAGGTCCAGAAAAAGCCGGTAAGATTTTTTATCGGGCGTTAACTACGCATTTACAAGCAAATTCCCAATTCATTGATGCACGTTTAGCTGCTGTGCAAGCCGCAGAAGAGTTATATGGCGCGAATTCAACAGAAGCTAATGCGACGGGAAAAGCCTTTGATGTGGTTGAGATTTTTGAAGATCAAGGTACACCGACTGATCCTAATGATCGTCCGCCTGTCGATGGTAAAGATGCTACGGTATTTCTTTATGTTAGCGGTGGCAATTATTACTTAGGCCGACGCGAAGGCAATGATCCAAATTATGGCGTGGCGCTAGGTAATCGTGCATTAGTGGGCAAGCGGCCTGTGGTCTCAGGCGATGGCAGTTATGCTATTTTTGTTAGCACCGATAATGACTTATGTAGTATTGCTACCGATGGTAGCGAGGCTGCCGATTGCTTAGGTTTGAATGGTTCTGTCTACTCGGTTGCGATGACGCCGGACGCTAACCGTTGGGCTTTTGTTTTGCGCCAAAACGGTCAACCGACGAATCAAATTTTAATTTTAGATATAGCGGCTAATACCAGTAAATCTTATGACTTAGTGGCGCCTTTAACCGATGGTGCCGGTAGTTATCCGATTGCGTATGCTGATTCTATGGACTTTAGCGCGGATGGCAAGGTATTAGTTTATGACGCGTTAACCAAAGTAACCCAGCCTAATGGTAGCGTCAGCGAGATTTGGGCAATGTACTCATTAGATATCGATAAGCAAATCTTTACCAGTTTGGTTTCACCTATAGAGGGTTATGCTATTGGTAATCCTTCATTTGCCCAAACCACAGACAACGTGATTGCGTTTGAGGCGTCAGATGTTTCTACCGACGAATCAGCCGTTTTTGCCGGAAACTTGCTGTCAGGCGATGTGAAATTAATTGGGCAATCATTGCATTGCTGTATGTTGCCTAGTTTTACCGGCGATGATAGCGCCATGATTTATGGTTATTATACCGGTTTTCCTAATAGCTACTTTTCGTTGGCTAGACAACCGGTACAAGCCGATTGGATTACGCCTAAAGGTGATGCTACGGTTTGGCTTGACGATGCGTATGCGGGCGTGATTTACCGTCGTGGTGAGTTTAATACACCAACTGCAAATGTGGTTGCCAGCTTAAAAGACATGCCGTTTGGTACCAGTAAAGGCTTTCATGCTCGGGTGAAGTTGAGCAATAAAGGCGACGCAGCCGTATCTATCGGTGAGGTCGCGACGACATCGGCAAAATTTACCTTAGAAGCTAATAACTGTTCTGGCGTTAATTTAGCGCCTTCTGCGGCGTGCTCAGTTGATGTTGGCTTTAGTGGAGGCACCGGGTTGCTTGCGGCAACGCTTAACGTGCCTTTGGATGATAATAAAAAAGCCAGCGTTGCGTTAAGCGGTGGCATCAATTTAAAACTATCCACGGCAAAAATTACCTTTAATTTAACTGCCAATAATAAAGACCAATTTAATTTAACCGGTAAATTAACCGGCGCAGAAAATGTGAGCTTAGCGTCGGTGAAGTCGGTGAATTTAGTGCTGGGTAAATTCAGCCAAAATATCACAGCATTAACCCGTAGTAATGGTCATTTGAAATTTAGTTCGACTAAGCCGGGTATTGCTGCCTTAGATATTAACTTGGTGGCGGGTACTTTTAGTATTAGCGGCAGCAAAGTCGATTTAACCGGTTTAGCGACGACGCCTACCTTGAGTGTGCAGTTAAATAAAACTTTAGCGTGTACTAAACCGAAATTAAATACTAAGCAAACGCAAAACTGGACGTTTAATAGCAGTACTCAGACACAAACAAGCTGTATCACGTTGGTAAAATAGCTTGGCGTTGGTGCATAAATAAATTGATGGTTATTCTGTCCCTATCACCATTTTC
>CAWUNX010000464.1:0-2468 GCA_963923905.1 uncultured Methylocucumis sp. | reverse complement strand
AGCGGTATGTCCAGTTATATGCCACTTCTGGATAATGGGGTGCGGAATGTCGGGTATTGACTTTGATAGCGGAAAATTGGTGAGTACAGACCCCTATACAGGCGAAGAAATAATTCCATGTAGCAGTAAACGACCATTTGATGCTGTCTTAGAAAAGAAACGCTCTAAGTTGACCGTCAATGGCTGTAAAAGCCCCGTATTGTTAGGGGACGAATCTTTGAATAATATTGCGCTTCAAGACGCGCTCAAAAGCAGTGAACAACCAATAATGGGCAAAGTAAAGGTTAATGGCGAAGAAAAAGACGCAAGATTTGTCGTGACTGTAACGGCTTTATACAAAGGCTCACATTGCACAACTATTTATTCTGATGGAGATCAAATAACAAAATGTATCAACAAAGAATTATTGTGCCAAGCCCTTAGAAAAGCCAAGAATAATCCAAATTACCCTTGCTGAAAATCCAATCTACTATAAAACCACACAACTTTAATTAACCTAACTAAACCTAAGGTAGCCACATGAATTTTACTAACTCTAACTTATCTTTCCTTCTAGTTTCTGGACTACTTGCCTATTCCGTTGCCATAGCTGCCGATCCTGCATCGTTCAAAGCCAAAAAAGAACTCGATGCAGCCAGTATTCAAGAAAGGCTGCAATTGGTGCAAGAGCATCTAGGCTGTGTACAAGCAGCAACTGACCACGCAGCTCTAAAAGCTTGTCACGATACGGCTAAAACCATAGCCTTCGATACCAATGCGGCAGCAAAACACAATCTTTTTAACATTAGCGTATTAGAGGATGGTTCTCTGGTGCTCGCGCATCCGCTTGCCAATGAAATTTCAACTATTAGCAATGAAAATCAACCCAATCAGCATAACCACGGACCATTAAAACAATTACATAGCTTTGCTATTGCAGTAACAGAAGATGGCGATAGTGAGGAACACGACAAAAGCGGGGTTCTGGACTTCTTCATTTCATCAGCCCATGCCACTAAACATAAACTACGCGGCCATGAGTATATCAATTTAACAATTACAAACCAGGGTTCTGTTGTCTGCTATCGCTATGATGTAACTCTGAATATGAAATACGTCGGCGCATGTATTTAACAATAGATTTGTCTGAAACCGGGACATTGCCTGTACAGACCTTATATGACAACGTCTGTACAGCGCTGATGCTGCTTTATGTAGATTAATGTCCCGGTCAGTTGTAGCTAGCAAGACAGACTGGTAGCACATTAGTACTTTGACATTGCACTATAGTGAGTGAAACTTCGTTTAAGCTGAGAAACCCTGCTCTCCTGCACAATTCCTCCATATTTCATAGCAACATTTCCAAATTTCCACCACGGCATTTGCATAACAGCTTAGTAAAGTAGCCACTCTACTTACTTAGGAGATTTGTTATGAAATACCGATTTTACCTTAAGCTCATCGCCATACTCGCGCTGATAGTCGCCTTATTAGTCGCCAAGTCTTTTATTTCTGGCTTGGTATCCGAACGCCAATATTTTAGGCAGCAAGCGTATAACGCTATTGAACAAAGCTGGCCGGGTGAGCAAACGTTAGCGGCACCGTTGTTGGTGTTACCTTACAAACTTATTTACAACCGCGTAGAAACCATCACCGATAGCAGTAGCCAAAAAGTGGTGTCAGTCGTTAAAGAAGTCGTTGATTACGAAAAATTAATCATTAGCCCTAGTCAGCTAGCGATTAATAGCGAGCTTAAACATGACATCCGCTACCGAGGCATTTATGGCATACCGGTTTATAACAGTCATATCAGCTTAAATGGCGAATTTAATAGTCAAGCCATACTGGATGAAAACCAAAAATACAAAGACAAAACAATTCAATGGGGTACGCCTATCTTAGCGCTCGCCGTGCAAGATCAACGCGGGATAAATTCGCCAGGTGAACTAAAATGGCAAGACCAAACTCTACCGTTTCAACCTTCAGCCGGGCTTAAAGATTTAGAACAAGGCATGCATGTCAAATTACCTATGCCCAACACAACGGAAGCCACAAAACTTGCATTTAGTTTCGAACTCGACTTATTTGGCATGAAAGCATTGAAATTCGCACCGCTCGCGCAAAATACTGAGATTAAAACCACAGCTGACTGGCCGCATCCTAGCTTCATTGGCACCATACTACCAGTAAGCCATGATATTCAAGCACAAGGATTTCAAGCAACTTGGCGTTCATCATCGTTTTCTTTTAATACTGAAACGATAATAGCAGACTGTGAAACCGGCAGTTGCGCTAACTTGCTAAGCGCGTCAGTCGGTTTTGAGCTAGTCCAACCGGTTGATATTTATCAGCAAGCCGAGCGCTATGTGAAATATGCTGAATTATTTATCGTATTAACATTCACTGCGTTAATCTTATTCGAATTATTAAAAAAGCTGTAACTACTCACCCTGAAAAAACCATCCGAAGCGTTTCAAACGGATTTTGAG
>CAWUNX010000463.1:0-2469 GCA_963923905.1 uncultured Methylocucumis sp. | reverse complement strand
GTCGTACCCCTATCCAGAAGTCAGAAATGCTTGCAAAACGGGAGGAGTCCATATACGGATTCGCCGATAGGCAAACCGCCCTCGGAGTACACCGATGGCGGTTTGCTATCGCGAAACCGTGCTACGTCGCGTGTTCCTTAAGCCACTCTTTGAGCGCGTCATTGATTCGTGCCAGCCTTTGCCGGTGGCGCGGAAAGCTGCCAATACCTCAGCATCCAGCCGTATGCCGGTAAAGACTTTGGGCGATTCCGACTTAGGCCGTCCCCCCTTGGGTTTAAGCATTTCGGCGGCCACAGCAGCGCCGAACAGTTCCGGCAAGACTTCGGCGGCAGGACGCATCTGTTGAAAATCTTCGCCGGTCAGTTCAAAGTCGTCTAGGTCGGCGGCGATTTGCGCATTAATTTCTGCGTCCTCCTTATCGTCTGGAAGCCAGACCTTACGGCCTGATTTAGTGGTTAGATACATACTTTTTCACCTCTTTTTTATGGGCTTTTCGGAAACTGATAACCCTAATCCCGCCAGGAACGGCCTTGTAAACCAATTTATGCAGCAGGTCGGCCATGAAGCCTGTGGCAATCCATCATAAGTATCTACACAAACCCATTTTAATTTATGAAATAATAAGGCATGAATTTTTGTGTTCCGCTAAATACCTTGCGTTTGCTTTCACCCATTTTCCGTCTCGTTTTTAGTTCAGAGTATAGCTTATACAAGCGCCTTTCTATTATGCAACGTTATTTATTGTCACCTTGGCTATGGCCGGTGTTATCGGGTTTGTGCATTGGCACGAGTTATATTCCTTTGCCGCCCTGGGCGGCGTTGTTTGGTTTTGTGCCATTATGGCTGTTTTGGTTACGCCAAGACCGGCTCAAGCCTGTTATCTTAGGCGGCTTGCTGACTTCATTTACTTTTACCTTAATTGGGTTTAATTGGGTTGCTCATACCTTGCATGAGTTTGCGCAAATTCCATGGCCGTTGGCCGTGTTGGGGTTGCTGTTGTATGCGCTGTTAGCGAATTTATATTTACCGTGCGCCGGGTTAGTGTGGTTTTATAGTAAAAAACTTGGTTATATTACGCCGACGCTATCGCTTGTGTTAATGGCATTGTTGACCATACTGGCGGAATATTTTTCTTATACATTATTTGATTGGAATTTAGGTTATACCTGGTACGGCGCTGGGTTACCTATTTATCATTGGGCTGAAATGATTGGTTTTACCGGTCTAAGCGCCTTGACACTGTTGGGTAATTTAGGCTTGGCGTTGGCCTGGTTATCGCACCGGCGAGCCTTGGGTAAAGTGCTTGCTGGAGCGGTGCTGCTAAGTTTTGGCTTATTAAACGCAGGTGGATTGTGGTTAGCAGCCCGTTTGCCAGAGCCTGATGCGGTGTTTAGGCCTTTGTTGGTGCAGGCGAATATCGGTAGTTCGCAAAAGTTAGCGGCTGAATTAGGGCATCCGGCCAGTGACGATATTATTGCTAGACATATGGCTTTAACCGAGAGGGCATTAGAGCGCTACGAAAAAAATACTGTGGATGCGGTCATCTGGCCAGAAACAGCGTTTCCAGCATTTTTAGGTGCAGAATTTAGCCACAGCGATAAAGCCCAGTTATTAAGCCAATTTGTTAAAACTCAACAGATACCGTTGATTACCGGGGCGTTTGGCGTCGATATGAAGTTGGAGTTAATGACCAATAGTCTGTTTGTGTTGGCGGTTGATGGTCAGTTAAGCCCTAAGCATTACAATAAAACGCAGTTGCTTGCATTGGGTGAGTTTATTCCTGGGGAAACGTATTTTCCTGTGTTGCGCCAATGGTTGCCTGCAACTGGACATTTTGCGCGTGGTCAAGGGCCTAGTGAATTGCTCAACGTCAATGAGTTACAGTTTGGTGCGCAAATTTGTTATGAGAGTTTGTTTCCAGCCTTTTCTAAGGCATTAGCTGATTTAGGCGCACAAGTGATTATTAATGTGACCAATGACTCGTGGTACGGGACTTGGCAAGAGCCTTATCAACACATGTATATGACTTTAGCGCGTAGTGTGGAATTTAGGCGGCCTGTTATTCGGGTGACGAATACCGGGATTACTACCGTAGCGCTGGCTTCTGGGGAAATATTACAACAATCGCCGTTACATCAGGAATGGGCTGGCTTATATCAAGTCGCTTATCGAACACAGCCTACGTCGACATTTTATCAGCAGTATTTTTGGTTAGTGCCTGTGATAACTTTTATTAGTCTGGTGCTGGTTTTGCTGGTGATGCTAAGTAAGAAAACTATCAGATGATGTTGGCAAAATCCTTCCTTGGATTTTGCTGTTAGGTCTTAGTTTTTGCGTGGGTTGACCGTTATGTCTTGTGCGACATAGTTAGGTAAATCTGCTGTATCAATAGCGAATACATAGAATTTGTTAGGATTGGCGTTGGTGCATAAATAAATTGATGGTTATTCTGTCCCTATCACCATTTTC
>CAWUNX010000462.1:0-2477 GCA_963923905.1 uncultured Methylocucumis sp. | reverse complement strand
CAGCGTCAGATGTGTATAAGAGACAGATATTATGAAGAGGTGATCGATTTCACAGGTAGCCGAGGCCACCCTATCGAACTAAATGCTGGCGAGGTGCTGGCGGTTCGGGTTGGTGCTTCTGCTATGGATGCGGCTGGTACGTGGTCACTTGGTGTTGACATAAACTGGCGCGAATCCACTAGCGAGGCTTAATCAATGTCGCTACTGCTGGCGCTTGCAGGTGGCGGTGGTGGTGGTTTAAGCCTTTTCCTTAGTTGCGCGGCTGGTAGCTACGCTGTCACTGGAAAGGCGGCAACGTTAAGCAAAGGTGTCAAGCTATCGGCTGTGGCTGGTAGCTATGCCGTTTCCGGGCAATCCGCAACACTTAGCAAAGCGATCAAGATCGCGGCCAATAGCGGCGCTTATTCGGCTACGGGGCAATCCGCAAGCCTAAGCAAAGGGATGCGGCTATCGGCGGCAAGCGGTGCTTACACAGTCACTGGAAAACCGGCAACGCTTAACAAAGGTTTGAGGCTTGCCGCCAATAATGGTGCTTATACTGTCAACGGGCAAGCGGCAACGCTTACCAGTTCGGCGGCGACGACCTACGCCAGATTGCCGAGACTGCCGCTTGATCCACTGTTGCCGAAGATTCTGGATATGTCGTTAATGGTTAACCGGGTATCTCAAGTCTATCGTGTTATATCAGCATTTCATAATACTGTGACGCATTCAATTTCTGGAACGCATGAGCAAATGCCGTTACTGATGCCTACAGCTAGCACCTTGCAAGGACTGAAAGTGGCGTGGAATACTCAGCTTGCATTGATTGCCAGACGGCATAACGAAATAGCGGCCAGTGTAGGAGGGCAGCCGATGCCAAGCTTGCACTTGCTTAGCGTTGATAGCCCCGCTTCATTCCGGGTTCAGTTCTATGACCAATACCGGGAGATTACCCGGCGCTATAACGCTTTAGCAAAAATAATAGACACAGCAAACGGGTACTAAGTTAAAGTATTTGCATGTTATAATATACTTATGATAAGAGGTGCGACGTTAGAAGATGTGCCGATTATGGTGCAGAAGGCTGCAAAGCATTTGGAGACATGCAGCTATGCGCCGCTTGCCTACGACATGGGTAAGGCGGAAGACTTTATTCGCGACCTTATTAGCATTAACGGTTATGTCGCAGTTATTGAGCGTAACGGTGAAATTGTTGGCGCTATGCTGGGTGATATTGTTGAGCCTTGGTTTAGTAGTGACCGCATCGGTATCGAGTACATCGTATATGTCGAGCCTGGACACCGATCAGGTAAAGAGATTGTGCAGTTAATCGGGCGTTGGATTAACTGGTGTAAAGAAAACAACGTCAAGCAGATCAGGCCGCAAATATCCAGCGGAAATCTAGGCGCATCAAGACTTTATGAGGCAATGGGGTTCAAATATGTAGGCCCGTGCTTTTGTATGAATGTGTAGCGTCGTGATGACGCAACGGAGTAAAATATGGGCGGTGGTGGCGGTAACTCAACCAGCACGACAGTCGCGCAACCGGCGAAATATGTAAAGCCGTATGTCCTTGACATGCTGCATAGAGCTGGCGACCTTTCAAATCGGGAATACAATCCTTACACTGGCGAACAAGTAGCACCACTCAACGCCCAACATCGGCAGGGCATGAATCTTGTTACCAATCGCGCACTGAACGGCGATCCAGCCTTTACAGCGGCATCCAATCAAGCGCAAGACACACTCAACGGAAATTACCTTGGTAGGGGTGCATTTCGTAATGAAATGGCTGGCGTTGATAATCCGTATCTCAATCAGGTTATCAATAACACCAATGCCGACATAACTCGATCATTTACTAATGCCACCATGCCGCAAACGGACGCCAGCATGGCGAGGGCGGGAGCTTTTGGTGGCAGCGCATGGCAGCAACAGAATGCCGAAAACAATCGGCAAATGGCTGCTGAATTGGCGAAAAATACCGCCAACATGCGAATGAATGACTACCACAATCAACAACAATTCGCGGAAAATCTTGCAGACCGTCAAAGCCAAGCGTGGGGGCAAGAGCGCGGAAACATGATGGGTATGGTAGGTGCTGGGCAGCAGCTTAGCAACCAAGCATACACCGACGCGCAGAATATGCTAGGCGTCGGCGACATCACCCGCGACTATCAGCAAACGCTTAACAATCAAAACTATCAGAACTTCCTCAACCAGCAAAATTGGCCGTTGCAAAACCTGGACATCCTGGGCAATGCGATTAACCGGGCGATGGGTGGCGGTAGTTCGTCTGTGTCGTCTTCGTCAATGCCAACCGTCAATAGAACCGCAAGCATGATCGGAGGCGCTTTGGCTGGCGGTGTGCTGGGCAGTTCAAATGGTGGCGGCTATGGTGGCGCGGCTGGCGCTGGTCTTGGCGCATTGTCGGGGTTGTTATGACCTTGCAAGCAATTGACAGCGTTCAGCAGCTAGAAAGCGCAATTAAGTGC
>CAWUNX010000461.1:0-2478 GCA_963923905.1 uncultured Methylocucumis sp. | reverse complement strand
GGCAGCGTCAGATGTGTATAAGAGACAGTTGCAAAACAAGCATAATGCTTATAAAGCCTATTTCGGTAAATGGGTCTTCAATCGAGTTCAGGTGTTTTCTGAGCTTAATAAAGCCGTCCATCAATTACATACATTAGAGGCACAATTAGCGGCTAACGCTACACGGCCTGTTCAGTCAGTTCCGGATGCTATTGACGTTAGCGTCCAGTCATCTGAAAATCTTGCTACTTCGGCAGCTCAGGAGCGTGTTGACGCTGTAAAATCCACGAACCCATTAGCAAGATGGATGAAAGCGGTAAAACCAGAGTTAGTCAGTGATAATGCCGAGGTTGCTGATGCGCAGCCAGAGAAGGTAGCTGAACCTGAGTTGGTAACGGCACCGGCTATTGAACACACGCAATATCAAGCCGAGATTGCTAAGTTAACTGACGAGATAGCCGCGCAGCAACGCCATATTAGTCGGTTGCAGGATTTATTAAATGAGCGCGTGGAACATCAAAAAACGGTGGTTGAACAGGTTTTAGAGTCGGTGGTTAAGGCAGAAAATAGCGCAGAAGAACCTAAGGCAGCTCCAGTGGTTGGCTCGCATTTACCTGATGAAATTAAACAGCAATGGCAAAGTTTAGTTAAGAAAGTGTCGGCTATTAACCCAGCTACGCCAGTTCAGCCTGAAATCAACGAGCCAGAGCCTGTTGCGGCGCTTGATAACGTTCCTGCAAAATCAATTAAAGATTGGGTCAATAAGATTAAGCACTTTAAGTCTTAATCGGTGATATTGCACCGCATAGGTTTATACTGGCGGTGCAGTTCCCTTAGGTTAAACGTTTGAAAAATTCTGTTTCTGAGATAATGTCACGGCTATCGGTGACTCTATCTAAATACACTAAGCCGTCTAAATGGTCGTATTCGTGTTGAAAAACCCGGGCTGGAAAACCTGTTAAACGAGTTGATTGTGGAACACCTTTTAAGTCTGTGTAAGTAGTTTCGATGTCTATATACCGAGGCACTAAGGCGCGTATACCGGGTATGCTTAGACAGCCTTCCCAATCTTTTTCTTGCTGCTCGGAATGTGCGGTCATGCAGGGGTTAATCATGACTGTGGCTGGCATTAATGGTGCATAAGGATAACGCTTAGTCGGTCTTGAGGCAATGACGATAATTCGTTGGCTAATATGAAGTTGCGGTGCAGCAATGCCTACGCCTTCTGACAGACTGATGGTCTCTAGCATTAACGCGATAATATGTTGCGTCTCGGGTGCGTTAATATCTTCAACGGGCATTGCTGTTAATCGCAATACCTCTGCACCTAATTGAGCAATGTCTAAAGGAATGGATGTCGTCATGCTTGCAGCTCGTTAAGCAGTTGAGTTTGTGCTTGTAAGGTTTTTTCGTCAGAGTTTTTATGGGCGAGCAGGTAGCTACCATCTGCTTGTAATAGCCAGACTTGGCTATTGTCGTGTAAGTATAAGTCTAAATTACGCACAATGCGTGTTGCTAATTTTTTGCTTTCGATAGGAAAGCAGATTTCAACGCGCTTAAACATATTTCGGTTCATTAAATCCGCACTAGATGCATACACTTCTTGCTCGCCACCGTTGGCAAAGACATAGACCCGAGCGTGTTCTAAAAAGCGTCCAATCACGGCTCTTACTTCAATATTGTCAGAAATGCCGGCAATACCTGGACGTAAGCAGCATACACCGCGCACGATGAGATGAATGTGCACGCCTGCTTGTGATGCTCGATAGAATGCCTGAATTAACTGTTCTTCGACAACGGCGTTAATTTGCATAATGATTCTAGCTGGTTTACCGTTTTTAGCATGTTCTATTTCGCGCTCAATTTTTTCTAGTAAACCTTTATGTAACGAAAAAGGTGATTGTAATAATTTGTTTAAGCGTGTGACTTTGCCAAGACTGGTCAGCTGAGCGAATACCCGTCTTACATCTTCCCCTAACTCCTTATCACAGGAAAACAATCCATAGTCGGTATAGAGCTTAGCGGTTTTAGGATGATAATTACCAGTGCCTAAATGGACATACGAGCGAAGTTGTTTATCTTCGCGGCGTAATACTAAACACATTTTGGCATGAGTTTTATAACCAACGACTCCATAAACAACATGGACAGCGGCTTCTTGTAGCTTGGCCGCTAAATCAATATTCGCTTTTTCATCGAATCTAGCGCGTAATTCAATCACGACAGTAACGACTTTACCGGCTTTAGCGGCATTAATGAGCGCGGCTACAATAGGCGAGTCAGCGCCGGTACGGTATAAGGTTTGTTTTATAGCCAGTACTTGTGGCGATTCTGCGGCTTGGCGAAGAAATTCGACGACAGGGCCAAACGACTCGAAAGGGTGATGCAGTAAAATATCATTGCGCCGAATCGCGGCAAACATGTCTTTTTCACGCGCTAATTGCTGAGGTACTGTCGGTTTAAACGGGGTGAATTTCAGTTCAGGCCGATCTACTAACT
>CAWUNX010000460.1:0-2482 GCA_963923905.1 uncultured Methylocucumis sp. | reverse complement strand
CGTGTGGTTGAAATTATTAATGCCACTCAGTAATCATGCCGAACGGTATTGGTCTGCGGCCCTACTCGACTAATCGATAGCGTACGCCAAACAGCCCGCCAACTCGGCATTGCCGATGAACGGGTGCAATATGAAAGCTTTATTTAACCCAAGGAGAATCCATTATGCTCACCTTGTATGACATGTCACTTTCCGGCAATTGCCACAAAGTTCGCTTATTGTTAAGCTTGCTGGCGTTGCCTTATCAAATTCAACCAGTAGATTTGCGCGGCGGTGAGCAGCGCGGAGAGCCGCATTTGCAACGTAACCCTTTCGGCCAAGTACCCGTGTTAGTTGACGACGAACTAGTGATTCGCGACAGTCAGGCCATTTTGGTTTATCTGGCTAAACGCTACGGTGGTGAACAATGGTGGCAAGACGACGCTTATCAACTGGCGCAAATCACTGCTTGGCTATCGACCGCCGCGAATGAAATCTTCCACGGCCCTGCGTTACTACGTGTACATTACAAATTTGGCCGCGAGATTAACACCGCATTCGCTCAGCAAACCGCTGACAAAGTGCTAAGCATTATTGACCGACATCTGCAAAATCAGGACTGGCTAGTCGGCGACCATGTGTCTATTGCCGACATCGCCATTTATCCTTATTTAGCACTTGCTCCGGAGGGCAATATCGATATAGTTGCCTACAATAACATCATCGCTTGGTTTAAGCGTATTCGAGCATTGTCTGGTTATGTCGATATGCCTGGCATGTGGCAAGAATAGCTCCATTTCTTTTTATTACGGAGAAACATTATGACTCAAGAAATTAAGGCCCCTGTGCCACCTTTTACGGCTGAAACGGCTGCGCAAAAAGTACGCATGGCCGAAGATGCATGGAATTCGCGTGATCCAGACCGTGTTGCCCTGGTCTATACCGAAGATACGTTGTGGCGTAATCGCGCCGAATTTCCACAAGGCCGTGAACAAGTGCGCCAATTTTTGCAGCGTAAATGGGCGAAAGAGTTGGATTATCGTTTAATCAAAGAATTATGGGCGTTTACCGACAATCGGATTGCTGTGCGTTTTGCTTACGAATGGCATGATGATTCGGGGCAGTGGTTTCGCAGTTACGGTAATGAAAACTGGGAGTTCAATCCACAAGGTTTCATGCAGCGACGTTTTGCCAGTATCAATGATTTGCCAATTAAGCCTGAGCAACGCTTATTTTTATGGCCGTTAGGTCGCCGACCCGATGAACATGCCGGATTAACCGAATTGGGTTTATAACAATCCCATGGCAACCTAGACAAAATGAAATCATTGACAGTATTCGGTACCAGCTCTGATGCGGGTAAGACGACGGTTGTTATGGCGCTTTGCCGAATTTTAGCTGACCGAGGCTTATCCGTCGCGCCTTTTAAAGCGCAAAATGTGTCGAATAATTCAGCCGTTACGGTAGAAAATCGCGAAATAGCCAGAGCGCAATGCTTGCAAGCTGAAGCTGCGCGCGTGTTACCGAGTTATTTGTTTAACCCGGTGTTATTAAAATCACATGGACAGGGCTTAGTGCAAGTGATTGTCAATGGTTTGGTTGCGACGCATCAAGATGTAGCGGGTTATTATGCCAATATTGACAGGCTTAAGACCGAAGTCGCTGAGGCGTTCAGCTGTTTACAAACGCAATACGAGCTTGTGATTGCTGAAGGTGCGGGTTCACCTGTCGAGTTAAATTTATTACAACAGGATTTAGCCAATACGTTTATTGCCAGTCATTTTGACACCGCCAATATTTTAGTGGCCGACATTGAGCGCGGTGGTGTTTTTGCATCGATATACGGCACGTTGGAATTATTGGCACCGCAATTACGCCGGAATTTAATTGGCGTGGTGGTGAATAAATTTCGTGGTGATAGGCGTTTTTTTTATGAGGGTGAGAAAATCATTGCCGAGCGCTTTGGCATACCCGTATTAGGCGTGTTGCCTTATATGTCGTTGAATTTTGATTTGGAGGATTCACAGTCGCTAAGCCAGTACCAACAGCGCTTAGGCGCTATTAAAATTCGTATCGCTGTTATCGCATATCCGGGTTTAAGCAATTACAACGACCTTGATGTGTTAATGGCCGATGAAGAAGTGTATCTGGAATTAATTAGCCATTACCGCCCATTAGATAGCTTCGATATGGTGCTATTACCCGGTAGTAAAACCGTGTTGCGTGACTTGCAGTGGCTGAAAGCACAAGGCTTATTTCAAGAAATTTTAGCATGGCAAAAGCCAATTTTTGGCCTGTGTGGTGGTTATCAAATGCTATGCCGTGAATTACACGACCCCGATGCGTTAGAACATGACGTGGCGAGTCGTGAATTAGGCTTAGGCTTTATCGACGATGAAGTGCTCTACCAACAACCTAAAATCCTGGCGCGCGGGACTTATGAGCTATTTTCTTATACCTGTCTCTTATACACATCTGACGCTGCCGACGATACTCCTTGTGT
>CAWUNX010000459.1:0-2491 GCA_963923905.1 uncultured Methylocucumis sp. | reverse complement strand
GCTAATATCCCTATCACGCCTTGATGCCAGTTTTCATCATACAAACAAATGCCTGATGACAAGTGCTTACTGTCGGCTAACCGCATCTCGTTAAGCAAGGCTAACGCTTGGCGCTTCATTTGACTTTCAATGTCTTTCCTATCATTGTTTAAATCATCTAATTGCAACGCAATGCTGTGCGCTAGCCCGGTATCATCAGTGATTAAACATTGAATACCTAATGACATATCATCCATGCGTCCGGCAGCATTTAACCTAGGTCCTAAGGCAAAACCCAAATCAGCGGCAGCTAACGTTGACGCCGTTTTACCCGAGACCTGTAACAACGCTTTAATGCCTTCGTGAGCCGCACCCGCACGAATGCGCAGTAACCCTTGATGCACCAAAATTCGGTTTACACGGCTTAATGGCACAACATCAGCGACGGTACCTAATGCGACAAAATCTAACAGCTGAGCCAGATTAGGTTCTTGTAGCCCTTGTGCGGCAAACCAGCCTTGCTCACGCAAACGGCTACGCAAAGCCATTAACACATAAAACATCACACCCACACCGGCCAAGTCTTTAAACTGCGCCTCGTTACCTGGCGTATTCGGATTAACAATTGCGGTGGCTTTAGGCAGGCTAGCGCCTGGTAAATGATGATCGGTAATTAACACGCGAATGCCTTTAGCGTTAGCGGCGGCAACACCGTCCAAACTAGAAATGCCGTTATCAACGGTGATAATCAGATTGGCATTAAGCTGTGCGACTAATTCAACAATTTCTGGCGTCAAGCCATAACCAAATTCAAATCGATTAGGCACAATAAACTTAACGTGTTTAGCACCTAATAAGGTTAACCCTCTTAGCGCCACGGCACAGCTCGTCGCACCATCGGCATCAAAATCGGCAACGATACAAATACAGACAGACTGACGTAGCGCTTCGATTAACGCTGTGACCATGCCCTCCATGCCAACAATCGCCCAAGGCGATGGCAAACTGGCAAGCGACCTGTCTAATTCAGAAGCGAGCGCTATACCTCTAGTCGCAAATATTTTAGCGAGTAGCGGGGGCCATTCTTTAAGCTCAGAACTCACCGAATTAGCTGTTCTAAACACTATCGTTTGTTTATCACCTGGATAATACATAGCTAGCAACCGAGATTACAAAACAAAAAGGCACGCATTGCGTACCCCACCCAACGGCATAACCGGTAACTGCACGCCGTTATCCACTAAGCATCTTTCCCGGTCCATATCAACCATTGTAATTTTTCTGCTGATACCGGCATACTTAACCAATAGCCTTGCATATCACTGCATTTTTTATCCAGCAAAAACATTGCTTGCTCATGGGTTTCTACGCCTTCAGCAATCGTTTTTAAGTTTAATGCTTGCGCTAACGTCAGAATCGCTTGAATAATCGCTTGATCTTCAATATCAGTCGCTAAGCCTTTAACAAATGATTTGTCGATTTTTAACATATCTAACGGCAGTCGTTTTAAATAACTCAAGCAAGAATAACTGGTCCCAAAAT
The DNA here is from genome assembly GCA_963923905.1 of uncultured Methylocucumis sp. Classification (GTDB taxonomy): domain Bacteria; phylum Pseudomonadota; class Gammaproteobacteria; order Methylococcales; family Methylomonadaceae; genus Methylovulum. Next base: position 970 of record CAWUNX010000459.1, on the reverse strand, counting down.
CATCAACCGCTATCGCAATGCCTAGTTTTTTCAAGTTGGTTAATATTCTGGAGAGTGAATCAAAGTCATTATTAATGAATAAACTTTCTGGAAATTCTAATTCAAGCGCATAAGCCGATAATTGCGTGTCATGTAGTGCTTGTTGAATGCTTTCAACAAAGCCTGGCGCATGTAATTGTTTCGCCGAAATGTTGACGGCGACTTTAATATCAAAACCTACATCATGCCACTCTTTAGCTTGTACACACGCAGTTTTAATCACCCAACTCCCTATGGCAATAATTAACCCTGTTTCCTCGGCTAAATTAAGAAAATAATCAGGTGATATAAGCCCATGCTCGGGATGCTGCCAACGCAATAACGCTTCAACTCCGGTAATCGTTTGTGAACTAACGGCAAATTTAGGTTGATAGACTAATTCAAATTGGTTGTGTTCTAAAGCCATTCTCAACTCAGCTTCTAAATGCATACGCTGTTGACTGGATTGAGTTAACTCTTTGCTATACAACTTAAAGCCATTGCGCCCTGACTCCTTAGCCCAGTACATAGCTGCATCGGCATTTTTGGTTAAAGTTTCAGCGTCTTCGCCATCATCGGGGAAAAATGCAAGGCCAATACTCGGCGTACTAACGACATGATGGTGACGTAAATGATGCACATTAGCCAACGTAGTAATTAATTTTTCAGCTATCTGTGTTGCTGCCGCAATGGTTGTGTCGGTTAAAATCACCACAAACTCATCGCCACCTAAACGCGCTACGGTATCGGATTTACGAATTGTTTCCTGTATACGCTGCGCGACTGACACTAATAATTCATCGCCAACTGAATGGCCTAATGTATCGTTAATGCGTTTAAATTGGTCTAAATCAATAAACATTAACGCTAAGACTAATTGATGGCGGCTAGCATGACTTATACTCCACGCGTTTAAGAATTCGGTTTTTCAGCAAACAACTGAAAGCGTAAA
>CAWUNX010000458.1:0-2493 GCA_963923905.1 uncultured Methylocucumis sp. | reverse complement strand
TGATTATGTATTATCGCTCATTTCTTGGTATTGGCGTTGATGGAAATAGCCTAATTATTGTTTTTGTCATATTATTCCCCCGAAAGTGAAACTCTTTTAAAATTAAAGTGGCAGACAGTCAAAACCAGGCGATAATACAATAAAACACCGAGGGCTAATGTATGAAATTAACACGAATAATGGTTTATAAGTTCGTCGTATCAGTCGCACTGCTGGCAATTATAGCCTGTGCAGAAAAAAAAATAGAACCTCAATCTGATACGATTAGAATTTGCGATGAAAATGGTTGTGCCGATAGACCGAAAGATTACAGCTCGTTTAACCCAGAAAGTACTGTTCCTCCAGCAGAAAAAGCCAAAATAAAAGCCTTAGAAGACATGGCGGCTAACAATCCTGCCGCTGCTTACGATTTAGGCTTGCGTTATTTCAGAGGCGATGGCGTAAGGCAAGATAGCTATAAAGCCATTAAATGGATGCGTGACTCGGCAGAGCGCGGCTACTTAGAAGCGCAAAAAGCCTTAGGACGGTTATATTTAACCGGTTTAGCCGAAACGGGGGCGGACCCAGGCGAAGCCGAGCGTTGGCTGTCAATTACCGCTAGCCGTGGCGATAAAGAAGGCGCAAGATTATTACAAGAAGCCACAGCAGCACGCCAAGCTAATCAAGAAGACTATGATTACTATAAAAAATGGCGCACAGTGGTACAAGAATATTGGTATAACCAAAACTTATATCGTTGGCGTTGGGATAATGGGCGCTGGATTACGATTTACTACTAAGCACAAAAAAGCCTTCTGCATCACGATGCAGAAGGCTTGGCTTACATAGCGGGATGTAATTACGCAGTGAAATTAGCTTCAGCAAATTCCCAGTTCACTAAAGCCCAAAACGCTTCTAAATAAGCCGGTCTTGCATTACGGAAGTCGATGTAATAAGCATGTTCCCAAACATCGCACGTCAAAATAGGCTTTTGACCGGCTGTTAATGGGCAACCAGCATTGCTGGTACTGACTAATGCCAACGAACCATCAGCATTTTGCACTAACCACGCCCAACCAGAACCAAAGGTTGTTACCGCGCATTTAGTAAAGTCTTCTTTAAATTTCTCAAACGAGCCAAAGGTTGCGTTAATGGCATCGGCTAAAGCACCGCTCGGTTGACCACCGGCATTTGGCGCTAAGCAGTTCCAATAAAACGTATGATTCCACACTTGAGCGGCATTATTGAAAATCCCACCAGATGATTTCATAATGATTTCTTCTAACGACATGCCCTCAAATTCTGTGCCAGGGACTAAATTATTTAAGTTAGTCACATACGTTTGGTGGTGCTTGCCATAATGGTATTCCAACGTTTCTTCTGAAATATGTGGAACTAATCTATTTTTAGCATAAGGTAAAGCTGGAAGTTCAAAAGCCATTATTACTCCTCAAAAAATTGATAATATGATTAATAAACCCTATAGTGTAAATACCTAGTGATTTAATAGAGTATAACTTTAGCACCGCTGAACAATTAAATAAAGCCAGGCTTCGCGCTATTCTGTTAACAAACTGTCTTCAAATTTAACTAACACTTTCTTATGGCCTTAGAAATAGAACACAAATTTTTACTCGCAAACGACAGTTGGCGTCAATACGTCAGTCATTCAGTACGCTACCGGCAAGGCTATTTAAGCTCAGCCGTCACTAGCTCTATTCGCGTCAGAATCAGCGCCGAGCACGCCTGGTTAAACATTAAAAGCGCAACCATAGGTACCTGTAGGCATGAATATGAATACCCAATACCGTTAACCGATGCCAACGAAATGCTAGATAATTTATGCTTAAAACCTCTTATTGAAAAAACCAGACATTTTGTAAGCGTCGATGGTTTTCAATGGGAAATCGATGAGTTTGAAGGCGTCAACCAAGGCTTATGCGTCGCTGAAATTGAATTGCCGGAAATAGGCGTAGCGTTTACCAAACCAGACTGGCTAGGCCAGGAAGTCACCGATGATGTACGCTATTACAACAACGCCCTAGCCCAAAACCCTTATTGCAACTGGCAACACACATAATCAACTTAGCAATTGCTTAGGAGGTATACGATGAGAATCTTCGCTATATTGTTATTAGTCTTCTCAATACATAGTCATGCTGATACGCTTAATAACACATTCAATCAAATCGAAACCGAATGGGCTGACATTCATTATCGTTTGCCGTCAGAACAAAAAGCATCGGCGTATCAGCAACTACTAACCAAAACGGAAGCACTTGCCAAACAATACCCACACGTCCCAGGCTTATTATTCTGGCAAGCCGTCGTCAAAGCCAGCTTAGCCGACCACCAGGACCCGGTATCGGCTTTGCAAGCAGTCTTTCAAGTCAAAGATTTATTAAACGAAGCCATTACACTAGACCCAAACGCTTTCAACGGCTCGGCTTATGTCGTCTTAGGCGTGCTGTATCATGAAGCACCACCTGAACCTATCGCGTTTGGCGACGATGA
>CAWUNX010000457.1:0-2498 GCA_963923905.1 uncultured Methylocucumis sp. | reverse complement strand
AATAATTTTAGAGCCAATCGCCGCTTGAATCGCGACTTCGTACATTTGCCTAGGGATAAGTTCCTGCATTTTTTCGACTAACTCCCGGCCTCGATACTGACTAGTATCTTTATGGACAATAATAGATAACGCATCTACTTTATCGCCGTTAATCAACACATCTAGCTTCACTAACTCAGCCTCTTGAAAACGCAGAAATTCATAATCAAACGACGCAAAGCCCCGGCTTACCGATTTCAACCGATCAAAAAAATCTAATACGACTTCGCTTAACGGCATTTCATAGCTTAGCGATACCTGTCTACCGGCAAATTGCATATCTTTTTGCACACCACGTTTTTCGATACACAAGCTCATAACGCCACCTAAGTAGGTTTCCGGTACTAAAATATTCGCTCGAATAATCGGCTCGCGAATTTCTTTGACCGTACTCATATCAGGTAGCTTAGCGGGATTATCCACCATTAACACGTCGCCATTATGAGTCACGACCTCATAAACCACGGTTGGTGCGGTGGTAATTAAATCAACATCGTATTCGCGCTCTAAACGCTCTTGCACAATTTCCATGTGCAACATACCCAAAAAGCCACAACGGAAACCGAAACCTAAAGCCTGAGACGTTTCCGGTTCAAATTGCAACGCCGCATCGTTTAAATTCAGTTTGTTTAACGCCTCGCGCAAGCTTTCGTAAAAATCTGTACTAACTGGATAAAGCCCGGCAAAAACTCTAGGTTGTACGCGTTGAAAGCCTGTTAATGCGTCCTGCGCTGGATTATCGGTCCAAGTAATGGTGTCACCGACGGGTGCGCCAAAAATATCTTTAATACCCGCAACTAAAAAGCCGACTTCACCCGTGTTTAATTGCTCTTTTTCCAAGCGTTTAGGGGTAAATACACCAACTTTTTCGACCAAAAACGACTTACCGGTAGACATCACCGTAATTTTTTGTTTTCGGCGAATACTGCCATTAACAATACGCACTAATGACACAACGCCTAAATAACTATCAAACCAAGAATCGATGATGAGCGCTTGTAATGGCTCATCAACCCCTCCTACTGGCGCAGGAACTTTTAACACCAGTTGCTCTAACACATCTTTTACGCCTAAACCTGTTTTAGCGCTAATCAATAATGCTTCATCCGCCGGAATGCCAATCACTTCTTCGATTTCGGTTTTAACCCGTTCAGGCTCGGCAGACGGTAAATCAATTTTGTTTAACACCGGCACCACTTCTAAGCCTTGCTCAATCGCGGTATAACAGTTAGCGACGCTTTGCGCTTCTACACCTTGCGCAGCGTCAACGACGAGTAGCGCACCTTCACAAGCGGCTAAAGAACGCGAGACTTCATACGAAAAATCAACATGACCCGGTGTGTCGATAAAATTAAGCTGATAGGTTTCGCCATCTTGGGCTAAATAATCGAGTGTCACACTTTGTGCTTTAATGGTAATGCCGCGTTCACGCTCGATGTCCATAGAATCGAGGACTTGCTCGGACATTTCCCGGTCTGACAAGCCGCCGCAGATTTGTATAAAACGGTCGGCTAAGGTCGATTTGCCATGATCAATATGGGCAATAATAGAAAAATTTCTGATGTGTTTTAAATCCACTGAGTTTTACTTTCGCGAAGATAAGCCTGAACAGGCGGGATGGGTTTACATCGGCCTAACCGATTAAAGTTTGGCATTGTACCAGAATTAACCTGCAACTTGACCCGTTAATCATTGTGGTTAACTTGCCGTCGCGGTATGTGCCGGTATAGCGTATTCTGCGCAGCCTGTTGTTAAAAAAGGAAAAAACTCACGATCTTGTTTTAACAGGTGCGAAGCTATTAATTCATAAATTAAAAAATGCAGGAGCTCGGTTATTGCGGAAGGGTCGCTCTTAATACGCTGAAATAACTCCTCCGCCGAAGCTAATAAATGCTTATGAAGCATCGCGTGATTCGCTGTAGCAGGGTAACCCGCACCCGTTAAAATCGCTTCCTCATCGGAAAAGTGCTGCTTAACTTTCTGTAATAACTGCTCAATCTGCCCCAGTAAGTTGGCTATGGGTTGTTCTGACACAACATAAGCGATTAAATCATTTGCGTATAAAAACAGCTCTTTATGCTGCTCGTCAAGAGTGAGATTGCCCGATTCGTAAGCGCTATGCCAATGCAACGTCACAAAGTTCAGGGAAACTGGCGGAGCAACAGGTAGTTTTTCGCCAAAGACTTTAACCAAATTACGACCGCTATTTTTAGCCACGTATAAAGCTTCATCAGCCGCTTTCAACAACGATTTTATATCATTTATTTCAGCGCTTAAGGCAACTAAACCCAGTGAAATAGTGATATGCAAACGCTCTTCAGTATCGGTTAATAACTCTGCCCGTGCAACCGCTTGGCGTAACCGCTCGGCGGCAAATCTCGCACTTTCCAAAACCGTGTCAGGCATAACAATGGCAAATTCTTCGCCACCGATACTGTCTCTTATACACATCTGACGCT
>CAWUNX010000456.1:0-2523 GCA_963923905.1 uncultured Methylocucumis sp. | reverse complement strand
GATCCTCTCTGGTCTCGTGGGCTCGGAGATGTGTATAAGAGACAGGAAGAAGCCTTTACAAAGTTGGCTGCTTGCTTCCAGCATCGCCAGCTTATTAGCTGTGCCTGCGATTTCTACTGCAAACAGTGGTGTTGAGAGATTAATGCAAAATCCTGCGAACTGGGCATCCTGGGGTGGCGACTATGCAGGTACTCGTTATAGCGAATTAAACGAAATCAACACCAGCAACGTAAAAAATCTACAACCGGTTTGGACGTTCTCAACCGGCGTATTACGCGGCCATGAAGGCGGCCCATTAGTTGTTGACGATGTGCTTTACATCCATACTCCATTCCCAAACACAGTTTACGCAATCGATCAAAAAACTCAGTCAGTTATCTGGGAATTCACTCCGACTCAAGATGCTGATGTTACTATCCCTGTTATGTGCTGCGACACGGTTAACCGTGGTTTAGCTTACGGCGACGGCAAAATCTTCTTACAACAATCAAACACCGTATTAACTGCTCTCGACGCTAAAACGGGTAAACGTGTGTGGAGCGTACAAAACGGCGACCCTAAATTGGGTATGACTAACACTAACGCACCTATAGTTGTTAAAGACAAAGTATTCACTGGTATTTCAGGCGGTGAGTTCGGTGTACGCGGCTTTATCGCCGCTTATGACATTAACACCGGCAAATTAGCTTGGAAAGGCTATAGCATGGGTCCAGATAAAGACACATTAATCCAACCAGGCAAAACCACTACGTGGGAAAACGGCAAAGTTACTCCAGTTGGCGCTGACTCTAGCTTAAAAACATGGCAAGGCGACCAATGGAAAATCGGCGGTGGTACGACTTGGGGCTGGTATAGCTACGATCCAAAATTGAACTTAGTCTATTATGGCTCAGGCAACCCATCGACGTGGAACCCAACACAACGTCCAGGCGACAACAAATGGTCAATGTCATTATGGGCGCGTGATGCAGACACCGGGGCTGTTAAATGGGTTTACCAAATGACACCACATGACGAGTGGGACTATGACGGTATCAACGAAACTGTCTTAGTTGACCAAGAAGTGAAAGGCAAAATGCATAAAACTATTGTGCATTTCGACCGTAACGGTTTTGGATATACTTTAGATCGTGAAACAGGTGAGTTATTAGTCGCTGAAAAATTTGATAAATCAGTTAACTGGGCAACTCATGTTGATATGAACACAGGTCGTCCACAAGTTGTGCCACAATACAGTACTGAGCACAACGGTGAAGACGTTAACACTAAAGGCGTTTGTCCTGCGGCGTTAGGTGCTAAAAACCAACAACCAGTTTCTTACTCACCGCAAACAGGCTTGTTCTATATTTCTGGCAACCATTTATGTATGGAATATGAGCCGTTTGAAGTATCTTACACTGCCGGCCAACCGTATGTAGGTGCAACCTTAACCATGATGCCGGCTGCTGCTGACGTCATAACAGGTAAAGCCGATGGCACCACTAACTTAGGCCAATTCACTGCGTGGGATGCTAAAACTGGCAAAATCGCATGGTCTAATAAAGAGCAATTCTCTGTTTGGTCAGGTTCTGTTGCTACTGCGGGCGGCGTGGTCTTCTATGGCACGTTAGAAGGCTACTTAAAAGGCGTTGATGCTAAAACGGGTAAAGAATTGTATAAATTCAAAACTCCATCAGGCATTATCGGCAACGTCAATACTTGGAAATTCAACGGCAAACAATATGTTGGCGTTATGTCAGGTATTGGTGGTTGGGCAGGTATCGGTATCGCAGCCGGTCTTGACGACGGTACTGACAAAACGGGTTCAGAAGGTTTAGGCGCAGTAGGTGCATACAGAAGCTTAGGCTCTTTCACTAAATTAGGCGGCACATTAACTGTGTTTGCATTGCCTAACTAATCTTTTTCTAAAAGGTTAGCCCTAAAAGCCCTGGTTGGTTTTCAGCCAGGGCTTTTTTATAGCCCACTGTCTATGCCGCAATCTACTCAACGCTGGCTTATCCTATTCATTTTGCTGTGCCTGCCGCCCTATGGTTTCGCTGATAACGATACAGCATCTGAGTCTGAGGAAACCAACAGCCTGACACTCTCAGAGCAAATTCAAACCTTATCAGGTATCGCTACACAGCCGATTCAAGCAGTCAATTTTCAAGCAGAGTTTATTGCTTATGGTAAAGCATTACCGCTACAAAACTTACTTGCCTTGCGTCTGCGGTATCAAAACGCCTTAACCGAACTCGCGCAACTGCGTAGCCGGGTGGAATTTGCCGATAAAGCGCTGGCTAGACAGGCAACGTTATATCAGCAAGGCATTAGCGCTCAACGCTTAGTGCAAGAGCAGCAAGACCAAGCAAATTTCCAACACGCCCAATTAGCTACCGTAAACCAACAACAGCAAGCACTCAAAGATGAATTGATTACGCAATGGGGTAACACGGTAAGCGCATGGCTGCTAAGCCCACATCATGCGTTGTTAGATGCTGTCTCTTATACACATCTGACGCTGCCGACGATACTCCTTGTGTA
>CAWUNX010000455.1:0-2528 GCA_963923905.1 uncultured Methylocucumis sp. | reverse complement strand
AAAGTTGTTTGACATTTTTAATTCACCACGAAGTTCACGAAGAACCACGAAGTTTTCCATTGTCCTTCGTGAGCTTCGTGTTCTTCGTGGTGAATTAAGAGAGGTTAGGGTTTTCATTTGGTTAAAAAACTTTTGCTCACTTACTTAAGTAAAAACAAAGCCTTTAGTTAGGTTAAAACTCTTCCCAATCATCATCACTTGGAATCGATGCTGGAAGTGCTGCAGGCGCTGGATGCGCCGCTGTTATGGCGACAGGCTGTTTTGGTTGGTAGCGGATAATTTCTGCGCGTTGTTGACCTATATTGAACTGTGCCATTTCTTTAGCAAGCAACTGTGTTTGTTCGCTCAGTGATTCTGCAGCTGCCGCAGCTTGTTCGACTAAGGCTGCATTTTGTTGCGTAGAATCATCCATTTGGGCAATAGCTTGGTGGACTTGTGCAATGCCGGCATTTTGTTGCATAGAGGCGCTAGCAATACTGGTAATAATAGACGTCACGCGGTTTATATCTTCAACAATAGCCGTCATGGTTTTTCCTGCTTGCTCAACTTGCTTGCTGCCTCCGACGATATTTTCTACCGAGTCGTTAATCAATTGCTTAATTTCACCGGCAGCACTGGCTGAACGTTGCGCTAAATTGCGCACTTCGACGGCAACCACAGCAAAGCCTTTGCCTTGCTCACCCGCTCTTGCGGCTTCAACGGCAGCGTTTAACGCTAAGATATTGGTTTGAAACGCAATGTCGTCAATTACCGAAATAATATCCACAATGCGATGCGAAGAACTATTAATGGTTTCCATCGTATCAACGACCGTATTCACTGCATCGACCCCAGATTTTGCCGTGTTGGATGCGACTAAAGCCAGCTCATTAGCGTGTTTGGCGTTTTGCGCGTTTTGTTTTACTGTTGCGGCTAATTGTTCCATGCTGGCGGCGGTTTCCTCTATGCTGGCCGCTTGTTGCTCGGTTCTATGCGATAAGTTATTGTTACCCGATGAGATTTCATTAGCCGCTGTTGCGATGATTTCACTGGCGTTTTTAATTTCGCCGATTAGCGTTGTTAAGTTTTCCACAGTGGTATTCATTCCCGTTTTAAGCTGTCCAAACGAGCCTGGATAATCATTGTCGATATGTGTTGTTAAATCGCCATTGGCTAGGCTTTCTGCTACGCGTAACACATCGTTTATGCTGTTATTAGTGGTTAAATACAGCCGATTGATAAGCTCTGCGAGTCGTTTGCCATAGCCTTTTTTATCGCTTTCGACCATCGTGATGCTGAAATCGCCACAATCAGCGCCTGCATAAACAATTTGTTCTATTTCTTCGACGAGTCTAGTTAAATCGTAAACGGTTTGGTTAACACTGTCTTTGGTTTGGCCGAAAACACCTAAGTAGTTACCGGTAATAGTTTGGCTTAAGTCACCTTCGGATAATGCATTGGCTACCCGTATGACATCGTTTAGCGTGTTGCTTAATGTCGTTAAGGATTGATTCACACCCTCTTTTAATTTAATAAAGTCGCCTTGTACGTTAATCTGCATACGCGATGATAAATCACCTTGCGCTAAGTCGTTCATAACAGCGGTTGTACTGCTAATAATCTTGGCTAAGTTTTTGCGCATTTCATTAACAGAATAAAGCAAGCTGCTGCTATCGTTAGGTTGCAATTGTATAGCGAGAGATAAATCGCCATTGGCGAGTGCCTTAACAACCGTTGCAGTATAAGAGGGTTCTCCACCTAGCTCCTTAATTAAGCTGTTGATGATGAACCACGATAATAATAATGACAGCATAAAACAGCTTGCTGTTAGTGCCATAGTTAAACCGGTAACGAAGTCAAAACGTGTTTGCGCTGCTTCGTATTCTTGTTTAGCGACATCTTGTTGTAACTCGATTAACGCATCAATGTCCGCAGCAATTTGTTTAAACAAAGGTCGGACATAGTCGTGAATATGCGGAATAAGCTTATCGCGTTCGCCTACTTTAAGCATGGCTAAAGCGGGTTTTAAGCCTTCTGCCACCCATTTTTTCCTATCTTCCTCGAATTTATTTACCCGTTTTTGTTCTTCATCGGTAAGTTTGGTTTTGATGTATTCTTGCCATATTTCAGTAATACGAGCAATGTTTCTATCAATTGATGCCAGATTTTCTGCTGCTTCTTCGGGGATAATTAAACTGTTGACAATGTTAAGTCTATTTTCAAACAGTAATTGTTTGATTAGGGCTAATTCTGCCATCGGTATGGTTCTGTCTTGGTAAACAGTTTCTAGTGAGTGATTCGTTTGTTTTAACGCCGATAAATTCAACACAGCGAGTCCTGTCATGAATAGCAATGCTAGTCCTGTTAACAAGAATAAACGAACTTTGACTGATATGTTTTTTAACATACAAAACCTTATTAATTGTTGTAAAGACGGATTATTATCAAAAATCTTTTTGCTAGGTGGCGCTAATAATAGAAAAAATTGAAAAGAGTGTAAAACTTGAAGTTAATTATTTTTGATAACCGGGCATCAGTTCTATTTAAGC
>CAWUNX010000454.1:0-2555 GCA_963923905.1 uncultured Methylocucumis sp. | reverse complement strand
CTGGTCTCGTGGGCTCGGAGATGTGTATAAGAGACAGCTGTATAAGGTATCGATAATAGCTTGTGGCGATTCTAGCACTTGATTTTTTGCGACCTGTTTAACCCGTTCTAAACCGAAAAACTCACCCTCGGTATTTTCCGCCTCGGTCAAGCCATCGGTATAAAACAAAATCATATCGCCTGTTGTCAGCGGTAACGTGTTTTCCTCAAACAAGATATTTTGTTTGATGCCCATGACTAAGCCGTCGGCATCCAACTCCTTTATTTTCATGGTGTGGCGATTCAGTAATAACGGTGGTGGATGTCCGGCATTAGCGTAGATAATACAGTTTTGCAGCAAGTCTACTTGCAGGTAAAACAGCGTAATGAAGTAGTCGGCCTTGTCCAAGTCGGCAAACAGGAAATTGTTCAAGGTGCTAAGCGCAGTGGCAGGAGACGTATTGGTGTTGGCCTGCACCCGCAATGCGCTACGGGTTTCGGCCATGAATAAGGCAGGACCTATGGCATGGCCGGAAACGTCGGCAATGACGATATTCAGTTTATGACGTTGATCTTGATAAAAGTAATCGTAATAATCGCCACCCACTTTATCGGCGGGCAAGCACATGCCTGTTATTTCAAATCGTTCAGATTTGAGCGGTGCGGATGGCAATAAACTGGTCTGAATTTTCTGAGCGATATGGATTTCGCTCTGCGCAATTGCTAAGTCTACTTGAGCTTGCCGGATTTGTTGTTCGGCTGCTTTACGGTTAGAAATATCATGGATAAAACTACTAAAAATATAAGCATTGCCGAGTTTGAGGGGTGACACGCTCAGCTCCACCGGAAATTCACTGCCATCACGGCGTTTGGCAGTGTGTTCGATTTGTCGGTTAAGAATCGGGCCTTCCCCGGTCTCCAGAAAGTGCCGCATACCTTGCCGATGGGCTTCGTGATAGCGGCTGGGTATGATTAATTCATCCAGCCGTTGGCCTATCGCTTCTTTAGCCGACCAGCCGAACATAGTCTCAGCTTGTTGGTTCCATTCAGAGATAATGCCGTAGGAGTCCATAATCACAATCGCGTTGATAGAACTCTCGATAATCAACCGGGTACGTTTTTCTGATTCGATTAAAGCTTGCTCGAACTGCACGCGCGCCGAAATATCGCGATCTACACCGCGCCATTTTAGTAATTTGCCATCAGCATTGATGATTGGCAAACCGGTTGATTCGGTAATCACTTGATGGCCGTCTTTATGCCGATAATGATTGATTAAAGCGTGAAACGGTTGTTGGCTACTGGAAAAATTGCTTTTGGTTGCTTTATCTTGAAACGTTAATAGTTGGGTGTAGTGTTTGCCTAGAATTTGCTCTTCGCTAAAGCCAAGCATTTGATTGACTGCGGTGCTACTGTACAGATAATAACCTTGCGGGTCTTGTTCCCATAGCCATTCGCCGGAAAGTTCCGCCATTTGCCGGAATCGCTCCTCGCTTTCTGACAGCGCCGATTCCACCGCTTTGCGATGCGTGATGTCTTCTTCTATAGCCAAAAAATGACTGATTTCGCCAGCGCTGTTTTTAATGGCGCTGACGCTCTCATGCACCCAATACACGCTACCGTTTTTGTGTTTATTTAAAATTTCACCTTGCCATTCACCGGTATTGAGTAAGGTATCCCACATGGCTTGGTAATACGACTTAGACATCTTGCCCGACTGCAATTTCGACGGTTTTTGTCCAAGTAATTCATCGACAGAATAGCCGCTCATAGCGCAAAATTTAGGGTTTACATAGGCTATGTTGCCCTTGTAATCAGTAATCATCACAGCGCTGGCGCTTTGCTCTACGACATGACGCATCACCAAAAAATCATTGTCGGGCCTTGATGGCTGTAGCAACAAAACCAAGTCACTGTGTTCGCCATGTTGCCCAGGCAAATCGGAAACCGACAGTATGGCCTGAAAGCGTTGCTGTTGTTTGGTCAATACCGTGGCGCCGAAACACGTGTCTGGGTAATTACGCTTAGCTAACGCTTTGGGCCAAATGGATAATTCGTGATTAGGCAAAATCCGTGCGAGTGGTTCATTGATTAATTCCTCTTCCGCATAGCCTAACAAACTGGCAGCGGAGGCATTGACGTCGATAATTTGAGCACTCATCGTTGCATCCGTTTGCTGTTGTCTGATGAGTAACAAATTGAACGACAGCTTTTTAATCAGATTATCCATTTGGTTTCCGATAACTATTGCTCAGGATAATCGCGCATGAACGATACATGGCTATACAATTAAGACGGGACAGGTCATTCAGAACGAAGGACACCGTAAATACGTCCCTGTAGGCTTGGCGGCAGCATCCCTGCTGCCGACACCTCCGTTCTAAACGTCCTGTCCTGTCTTAAGTTGGTAACCCATATATTACGCGATTGTTTAGCAAGTTGTTATATCGCATTGATACAGAATGTAAAATAACGCTTGCTGCGCAAACCATCCTAAATTAGAGTTGCCAAAAGTGGAAGGCTTAAAACCAATACCGTTCGGCATGATTACTGAGTGGCATTAATAATTTCAACCAC
>CAWUNX010000453.1:0-2589 GCA_963923905.1 uncultured Methylocucumis sp. | reverse complement strand
GCCCTGTCCCTACTTAGGATTGTCCCGTCTAAAGTGCATAGCCGTTAAAGTTACTGGTTTTGGAGCGCGGCCAGCTTGCTAATTCTAGCGATACCCCTATAATGTCGGGCTGCTTTCAGGTTCCGAAGGATAAAGCCTTCGGTTAAACGGGAAGTCGGTGAGGTTTATACCAAGTCCGACGCTGCCCCCGCAACGGTAAATAAGTTAAGAATCGTCATAAGGTCACTGTGTGCTTAAACATGGGAAGACGACGATTCGGTTCAACACCACTTATAAGCCCGGAGACCGGCCTAAAAGCGATTCGGCGCAGCGGAGGGCTAGTGTCTCGAAACTAAGGCTTTTTTGCGCCCAATGCTTTCGCGTGTTGTCCTCTGCTGTTATTTTTATCCGCTATGCGCGGGTGGCGCAGAGGCTTTATGAAATTTCACATCCCTATGTTTCTCATCGTTAGCACTTATCCTATGATCAGTGCTGCGCAATCATCTATCGAAAATCCCTTAGCAACCTTACCCGATGTCGTAGTAACAGCGACTCGCGCTGATACGCCCGACAATCAGTTGGCAACAGGAACTACAGTCATTACCCGCCAAGATATTGATAGCCGCCAATTCAAAACCTTACCTGATATTTTAAAATCCGTACAAGGTATTGATATGAGTCAAAGTGGTGGTTATGGTCAAACCACGGATTTATTTTTACGCGGTTCAAATCCTAGTCATGTCTTGCTATTAGTCGATGGTATTAAAATTGGCTCTGTGACCTCGGGTACATCGCCTTATGAATTAATTCCAGTCGATCAAATTGAGCGTATTGAAATTACACGCGGTCCGCAATCCAGTTTGTACGGCTCGGAGGCAATAGGCGGGGTGATTCAAATTTTTACTCGCAAAGCCAAGAGCGAGCAACAAACCCAAGTGTCATTACAAGCAGGTGGCGGAACTTATGATACCGCTCATGTTGCGGGTTCTGTGAATGGCCGCTACGGCGCTAATTGGTTTAGCTTAGGCGTGTCGAATATCAATTCACAAGGGTTTAGCACCAAACGCAACAGCGACCCTGACGCCGACGGTTATGACAACACCGGCTTGAATGCGCGTATAGGTCATAAATTCAGCAACAATGCCGAGTTAGAAGCTTTTTTTATGCGCACACAAGGCCAAACCGAATATGACTCCAATTACGGTGGCGATCATTCTGAATTTGCCAATCAAGTCGTAGGCTTAAATGGGCATATTGATATTTTGCCGCGTTGGCGTAGCACGTTAATCCTAGGACAGGCGTTAAATCAATTAGATACTTTTTATTCCACCGGTGTATTTGAAAATCGTTTTAATACCACACGCTGGAATTTAAGTTGGTTAAATCAAGTGGCCTTAACCGATAAACATCAATTGACATTAGGTACGGATTACCGTGTTGACGAAGCTGAGAGCAATGACTTAGATACGTTTAATCAAAGTTTTGACACCTACCTTGCTAGCTCGCGCTATGATGTCGGTGTGTTCACTGAATTGCACAGCCAGTTATGGGATAACCATTTCATTAATGCATCGCTACGCTGGGATGAAAATCAAGCCTTTGGCGATTATGTAACCGGTAGCATAGGTTGGCGTTATAACAGCCCTTGGGGTATTAGCCCTTTTGCTAGTTTCGGCAATGCGTTTAAAGCACCGACCTTTAATGAACTGTATTGGCCTGATACTGGTTTTGGCGGTGGTAATCCGCTGTTAAAACCTGAGGAATCAGAAACCGTTGAAATAGGTTTGGCAGGTAATCATCAGTATTTACAATGGGAATTACGCGCTTACCATACCGATGTAGAGAATTTAATTTCTGGTTGGCCGCCGGTTAATGTCGGCAAAGCCAGAATAGAAGGCATAGAAGTTGAGCTAAGTACCGATTGGGCTGGCTGGCGGCCTAAATTAACCATGAGTTTGTTAGAACCTATCGATATAGCAACCGGCTTACGTTTGCAACGGCGAGTTGATAAATCATTAGCATTTGATTTGTCAAAAACGCTAGGCAAGGTAGACCTAGGCGTGAATGTGCTAGCAAAAGGCGATAGACCCGATATAGACTATAACAACTGGCCTTATCAACGCGTGCAGCTTGCGGGTTATGTCACGGTTGATTTGCGTGCCGCCTGGCATATCACAAAAGCGTTTTCAATATCCGCTAAACTAAACAATTTATTAGACCAAGACTATCAAACGGCTTATGCGTATTACACGCCGCATAGAAATTTCTTTATCGATTTACATTATAACGGAACACTTTTTTAGGAGACTCACGATGACAAACATATTACGCGCTAACATGATTGCCCTACCTTCATTACTCATCGCGCTAATGGTCGCCACGCGCTACCACCATTTTGGCGATGTTTTGCATTTACCCGATGCGTCACTCGCCGTGTTTTTCTTAGCCGGTTATAGCCGCTCGTTACCGTACCGAAAAGCTTTCTTTGGCTTTTTACTGCTCATGGCAGGACTGATTGATTATGCAGCCATTTCCGCCGGAACCAGTGCTTGGTGCGTATCGCCTGCTTATATCTTCTTAGCACCTGTCTCTTATACACATCTCCGAGCC
>CAWUNX010000452.1:0-2611 GCA_963923905.1 uncultured Methylocucumis sp. | reverse complement strand
TCTTCGGGTGTGCCTGTTAACGCTCCGGCTTCAAGTCCGGGTTGCCATTGAATGACGTCTTCAATTTTTTTCGCTAATTCAAAGTCTTTATTGGTAATACCTTTAGCCGAATGCGTCATCAGTTTCACAATGACAAACGCATACGATACGGTTAAGTCAGGATGATGGAATGCCGCTTCGGATAAATGCCCTATGGTGTTGACCACCATTAGCGTGCTTTTCCAACTATGCGTCTTATATTTACGGCGTATCCAGCCATTTTCTAAATACCAATGCGGTAATTCTTCGCTTAATCTTGCGTTAATTTCGTCGTCGCTATACACCGATTCCGGTGTTAAATTTCTCCAACCCATAAACTCACCTTTAACTGGTTGTGGTAATATCATTGCGTGCTAGAGCTGATAATAGCTGCACATCATAAAGGAATAGTAACATGGATTTGATAAATTCATTATCACCCAGATGTTCTCAAGGGGGGCATCATGACATTAAGAAAAACCGGAATAGATAAAGAAAAATCCGCGCAAATTGTTTTAGCGGCGCGCAAAGACCAGGAATTACGTGAACAATCTTATCGAGGCCAAGCGCTTAAGTTATTTCCGTGGTTATGCGGGCGCTGTGGCCGGGAATTTACTCATAAAAATTTGGCTGAATTAACCGTGCATCATAAAAATCACGACCATGACGATAACCCTTCTGATGGCAGTAACTGGGAGTTGTTATGCCTTTATTGTCACGATAACGAGCATCAGCGCTATGAAGAAATGCGCTATGGTACGATGTCTGGACAAAAAGCAAACACGCAAACCGCAACGCATAATCCGTTTGCTAATTTAAAAGATTTGCTTAAAAAGTGATGGATGCCGTTACCACCAAACCATTATTGTCGGTTAAAAATTTTATTGCCTGTCCAGAATGTGATTTGCTACTGCGAATCACAGAGTTACGGCCTGGCGAACAAGCGTTATGTCCGCGTTGTCGCTGTCAATTAGCGAGGCCACACAGGCATAGTATCGAGGTATGTCTTGGTTTATCGATAGCCGGCTTAATTATTAGCATTCCTGCTTATACCTTGCCGTTGTTAGGGATGAAATTATTAGGTAAAAGCCATAGTGGCTTGCTTTGGTCGGGTGTCGCGGGGTTGTTTCAAGAAGGTTTATGGGCATTAGCGATTGTCGTATTTTTAGCCAGCATGGCATTCCCGATTACACATTTGTTATTAACTTTTTTTATCAGTGTCCATTTGCACGTTAATAAGGCTAACCGCTACTTGGCGTTGTGCATGGCTTGGCTACAACATATAGAAGAATGGGCTATGCTGGAGATTTATGCCTTAGGCATTATTGTTGCTTGTGTAAAACTATCGGCCTCGGCGGATTTAATTTTTGGCTTTGGTTTGTATGCGTTTGTCGTGTTATTAGCGATTACCGTTGTGTTAGCCGCCACATTAGATGCGCAATTTTTTTGGCGTAAAATTGCTGAGTTATCATGAGGTCTAAACAAAGCGCATTAAGCCAAGGGTTTATACGTTGTGGCGAATGTGGCTTATTGGCTAACATCGTTCAATCAGCGCAATATTGCGAACGCTGTGGTGCAAAACTTTATGCCCGTGTTCCGTACAGTTTACAACGTTGCACAGCGTTATTATTAAGCAGCTATGCCTTATATTTTCCCGCGAATATGTTTCCTATCATGACGGTTACGCAATTAGGCGTGACGCAAAAACACACAATCTTAGGTGGTATTTTGTCATTAGTTGAAAAAGATATGGTGCCGATTGCCATTTTAGTCTTTATCGCCAGTATTATTGTGCCGTTATTAAAGCTGATTGGTATTACGTTGTTATTGCTGCATGTTAAATTGCGCTGGTGTAAACATGCGCGCTTATGGGCAGTGTTATATCGGTTGATTGTGTTAGTCGGTCGTTGGTCTATGCTCGATATTTTTATGATTTCAATTTTAATAGCCGTTGTCGATTTTGGCGGCGTTTCAGAAGTGATTGCCGGGCCAGCGGCGACAGCCTTTGCGGCCGTTGTGGTGTTAACCATGTTAGCCGCTAAAAGTTTTGATCCGCGTTTACTTTGGGATGATGGATGTCTATGAATGAGTTAAACGAGGACTATGATTCTGAAGAGGTCTTGGTTAATCGTAAGCCTAGTCTGTCCATTGTTTGGTTTTTACCCTTAATTGCGTTGCTAGTAAGTGGTTGGTTAATCTACAAATCATTTTCAGAAAAAGGCCCGGTGATTACGATTAGCTTGCCTAATGCCGAAGGCTTAGAAGTCGATAAAACTAAAATCAAATACTTAGATGTTGAAGTCGGTACGGTCACGGAAATTCATATTAGCCAGGATTCTAAAAGCATTGTCGTTACGGCACAAATGGACAGCGACGCTGAGGCTTATCTTAAACAACAAACCTTGTTTTGGGTGGTTAGGCCGCAAGTGGGTTTACGCGGCGTGTCGGGCTTAAATACGTTGTTATCAGGCCCTTATATTGGTATGAAACCCGGCTCTGGAAATTGGCAAACGCATTTTGTTGGCTTAACGTTACCGCCGTTATTAAAAAACAATGCTGAGCCTTGGGATCACTGTAACTTTAAGGCTTCGGA
>CAWUNX010000451.1:0-2618 GCA_963923905.1 uncultured Methylocucumis sp. | reverse complement strand
GAGTAATTCTAAAGCCATAAGCACCACCTATCTGTTATTGTAAATATCTGGTATATAAGATAACTAATGCAAGTTAACTTTACAAGTATTTATTAAATCAGATATGTATTTTTTCAGATAACAGAAAAGCACCAACAACTACTTGTTTTCCAAGGTTATTACTTTATCCCAATCGCGTGGTGGATTTTTTTGTAGGATGGTCGCTTTCTGCCAATAAAATCGGCTTGGGCCGTCGTCGTATTGCTGTAATAGTGCTTGGAAACAATCCGCCGCTTCTTGCCATTGTTCTTGTTGGAATAACTCTAAGCCTAAGGCAAACTGTTTGTATAAGGGCTGAATTGCTGCCGTTGCGGCGGTTTTTTTACCTACAATCTCAATTAATTCTACTGGACTGTCTCTACCGACTAAACGAAAAACGCCGACCGGTCTATAAATTAAACTCCCAAGACTAGGCGCAATCGTCGCAGCCGCTAAAATACGCGTGCCGAGATATTTGTTTACCCCTTCGATGCGCGAGGCGATATTAACCGTATCGCCAATCACGCTGTAGTAACTGCTGTTACCTGCGTCTAATCGACCTAAGGTCATATTACCTTCATTAATACCGATGCGGGTAGGTAAACTGCTAAGCGTTGATGCTTGGTTAAAGCCATCTAGCGCTAATTGTATGTCTAACGCGGTTAACGCTGCTGCAAGTCGTTGCTGGTCTTCGGATAAATTAAACCAAACTGCCATCATGGCATCGCCGACCACATCGGTAATAATGCCTTGATACGTCTCGACAGGCTGGCCGAGTACTCGAAAATAAGCGTTCATTAGCTGCCACATCTGTTGCGGCGTATGTTGCGAGGAAATCGTGGTGTAACCAGCAATATCGGTCGCTAAGCAAATGCCACGTACATCTAATTGTGTCGCTTTTGCGACACGCTGTTCAGGGCGCCACTGCCCAGGCGTAGCATGAGTTAGCGACACCCACTCGGGAAACACACGCCTGGCAAACGCTAAGATGCGTTTACGTTCATTGAGCAAATCCATCCGCACAGCCATAAGCGTCATCATATAAGCACAGGGTAATTGCACGATTAATGGCACTGCGACAGGTAGCCAGAAGCTGTTGCGATTAAATAACCAAACGCTAACGCTGCTATAAACTAGCGAGCAGAACAACGTTAAGGCTAGCCCTTGCATATTCAGCAATATAGTCACGCAAAATGCAAACAATAACAGCACTATGTAATGCGGTAACGGTGCAGAAACAAAGCGGTTTTCCAATAAATTAGCAAACTGTGTGGCTAAAATTTCTACACCTGACATATTACCGCTATGCGCATTTGCAAATGGAACAGGAAAATAATCCAACTTACCAGCAGAAAATTGGCGATTCGCTTTGCCAACAAAAACAATTTTTCCCTTTAAATCAGTTACTTTACCTTCATAAACATCGCTATATGACACCATTTTAATGGTTTGCGCCGGCCCATAAAAATCTAAGTAGCGGCTATCGCCTTGGCATATCACGTTTTGTAAACGGCTGTTAATTTCAATGACTGTTTTGACCGTTTGGCTTGGATTGTCTAGGCATTGTCGGCGTTGTTCAGTGAGCCAGGTCGAGATAGGCATGGTGACTGTTTGAGCTGCGAGACCCTGACTACGCTGTAAGTAATATAACCAGGTTAACACCGGTAAACTGGGTACTTCAGCTAAGGCATCGAAAAAAGTCCAGGCCTGATAAATAGTTGTCTGCTCTGAATCACTGCTCGCAAGAAAAAACGGCGCATGATCTAACGCGGCCTGAGCCAAGCTTTGCGTAGGTTGGAGTTTGCGCATAACCACCATTTGTTCAGGCAGCACCTGATTGGCACCCGCTATTTTTTCCGCAAAGGGTTTTTGGTTACTATCTGAACATTCTTCGCGTCCAAAAAAATCCTCAACGCCATAGCGTAATTTTTGTACACATTCAGTCAGTAAAACATTACCCGCAGCCTGTATCGCCGCTGCGAGCAGCGTGTCATCGTCATGAGCAACAATAAACTGCACATCAAACACGATGAGTAACACACCTTGCGCCGTTAATTGCTCAACCAATTTGGCATGAAAATGCCGCCAGCGCGTTAAATCTTTACCCACATTTAAACGTAGCTCTGACGCTTCATCCAAAGCCACAATCACAACTGAGGCAGGCGGCTCGCGTACACCTCGGATGCTAAACAAACTGTGTAGACCTATGGACGTTTCTAAGTTTGTTAAATAATCAATAGTTATCCCAAATAAGCACGTGCTGAGGGTAATAATTAAAATGCGCAGATAAGTCACGTTTATATTTAACAATACACTTAAAAATTCTTTTGGTAGTATGGCATTAGACTATTATTAAGCGAATACTTTGTCGGTTCAGCGGACTCTTACAATAACACGCAAAAACCTTTAGCGTTTTTGTAAGGATAACACTATGCGTTTTTTAAGTGTGCTAATACTATTGGTTTTAACGCTCAAATGCTGGGCTAATCCTATGCCTGTGAATTCAAACTGCCCAAACCAATTTTCCGCTAAGCTAGTGTCTTTGCAAGCAATACCGTTCGGCATGATTACTGAGTGGCATTAATAATTTCAACCACACG
>CAWUNX010000450.1:0-2628 GCA_963923905.1 uncultured Methylocucumis sp. | reverse complement strand
ATACGACTATAAGTCATTGATAAGTAAGCTTACCTGTGACTAATGAGAAGTTACGAAATGGAAACAAAACGCACCCAGCACGTTTTTCAAGGTGTCAAACAGGATTTCGATGCGAACCCGGCGACAGTAGAGTTCAACTATCCGTGTCGGTGCAACCGTTAAATCCGAACACATCAACACTTTTAAGTCACAATTTGTAACACACAAATGATAAGCAGTCATCTACCTTTTCTATGATTGTGTAATAATGCATTGGCTGCCCGCAGCTTAATAGGGTTACTGGGTAGCTGTATGAGATTCCTAACATAATTAATAGAAGAGGGTATTATGGCTAATAATAACTTACCGCATTCATCATCTCGTCGTCGTTTTTTGCAAACTGGTGTGGCTACAGCGGCAAGCTTAGCGGTGCTAAGCACATCATCTGAAACAGCGAATGCCAGTACTGCTAAAGCTGCACCAGGGCCTGCTGTAGGCAAACCTAATATTTTATTAATGACCGTAGACGAGCAGCGTTATCCAACGGTTTATGAGTCAGATGAGTTAACCGCGTTTCGCAAAGATTATTTAACAACGCAGGAAACGTTACGGCAACAAGGCTTAAGTTTTCAGCGCCATTATGCGGCTTCAGTAGCTTGCGCACCGAGCCGAGCATCGTTGTATACCGGCCATTATCCCTCTTTACATGGCGTAACTAATACAGACGGTGCGGCTAAAGCGAGTAACGACCCAACGATGTGGTGGTTAGAAGCTAATACCGTGCCCACGTTAGGAAATTATTTTAAAACAGCCGGTTATCGCACTTTTTGGAAAGGTAAATGGCATTTATCTCATGCCGATTTATTAGTACCAGGTACTAATTCGTCGTTAGCCAGTTACACCAGTACCGGCGAACCGGATGAAGTTAACGAAGATTTGTATTTAGAAGCTAGCCGTTTAGCCGATTACGGCTTTACCGGTTGGATAGGACCAGAACCTCATGGCAGCAACCCGTTAAACAGCGCGTCATCAGCGGGTGCAGGTATGCGTAGCCGCGATCAAGGGTTTGCCGATCAACTTGTTGCCTTAATTCAGCAATTAGATACAGAACAAGACCCTAATCCTTGGTTAATTGTTGCGTCGTTTTTAAACCCGCATGATATAGCTTTATGGGGCTTTTTCTCCAATTTAATGGCGTCGGCGCAGCAAACCTACGATTTTTCGGTTGGCGATGAAGTACCGTTTAAATTGTTCATTAAAACCTTATTTAACCAAACGCATAAAGAAGATTTATCGACGAAGCCTAGCTGTCAATTAAGCTATAGAAACAGTTATCGTAAATTTTTCCAACCCATTTTTGCCGGATTACCGTATTACCGGTTTTATTATCAAGCGCATTTAAATGTTGATAGACAACTCGCGCGTGTATATCAAGCCCTAATGGAGTCTAGTTTTTTCGATAATACCATTGTGGTGTTTACCTCTGATCATGGCGATTTGCTTGATACGCACGGTGGCTTACATCAAAAATGGTATGGTGCGTATGAAGAAGCGATACATGTGCCACTCATTGTCAGCAGCCCTTTATTTTCGGAAAACAATGGCAAAACCGCCGACATGCTGACTAGCCATGTTGATTTATTGCCTACGCTATTAGGTCTTGCTGGGGTTGATGCCGAAGCAATTAGAACTCAGTTAACCGCAACACATACCGAAGCGCAACCTTTAGTGGGGAAAGATTTATCGGCATTAATTCGCGGGGAAGCGACGACCAGCACATTAGAAACACCTATCTTCTTTATGAGTGATGATGACCCTAGTCGTGGTCAGAACCAAAATAATTTTATTGGCTTAGCGTATAACTCGGTGATTCAGCCTAATCATATCGAAACGGTAGTGGCGCGGATAAAAGGCAAGGTATGGAAATATTCGCGCTATTTTGATAATCCACAGTTCTGGTCTAGCCCAGGCACACCCGGTGATAGTGGCGTACAAGATGAAATAATAAAAGAACTAGGCACAGGTCAAGATAACGAAGGTACGACTACGGTGCGCTGCCAAAAAACCGTTAAATTAACACCAGCTGCTGATGAGTATGAAATGTATAACCTTAGCGATGACCCTATGGAGTTAAGTAATCTAGCGGGGGTAGAGGCCTATGCGGCACAGCAGAAAAAACTTGCTTCGTTGTTACAACAACAACTTCAGCAAAAACGCTTAACGCCTAATTCGGGTACGGTGCCAGGACAGTAAGCTTTTTATAGCAAGCGTACAAACAAGAGTGTTGGTACGCTTGCTATTTGATTTAAAGCTATTTCAAGTTCGCGTGACGTGAGCGCATTTCTTCTATGGGCGACGCACCTTAGACCTGTCCACCCACGCCCTTAAATTTCTCAACAAAAGCGGCAATTTTTTGGAAAACGCTTTGTTTTTTGCTTAGGTATTGCGGATTAAGCGGGCTCATTTTGGGCAAAATGGCATTGAGCTCAGTGCCATTGTCACTGGCAAATTCCCGCTTTAGTGAGTTAGTGATGTAACGCCTCGCGGCCTCAGCATTCAGGCTCTCGTCACTAATCAGCTTTTGCGCCTCACGCTGTTGTTCCGCTGTCTCTTATACACATCTGACGCTGCCGACGATACTCCTTGTGT
>CAWUNX010000449.1:0-2644 GCA_963923905.1 uncultured Methylocucumis sp. | reverse complement strand
CACAAGGAGTATCGTCGGCAGCGTCAGATGTGTATAAGAGACAGTCCCGTCACCGAAAAAGAAGCCAAAATTGACAACTTAGATTTGAACGACAACAGCCAAGTGTTATGGCGGGAATTTCCTAGCAAAACCGGTTATATCGTCAACGACCAAGGCTTAGTAGCCTGCCGCATCAGCAAAACCATACCCGCACGTCGCTTATGGGATATTATCATGAGTTCGACTTATGATTACGCCGAACCTGGTTTCATCTTAATTGACAAAGTTAATGAGATGAATAATAATTGGTTTTGCGAAACAATTCGCGCAACTAATCCGTGTGGTGAGCAGCCATTGCCGCCTTACGGTTCATGCTTATTAGGCTCAATCAACCTTACCCGCTTTGTTCAACACCCGTTTAGTCGCCGCGCGTCTTTCGACTGGGAACGCTACCGCAAAACTATACGCATTTTTACCCGAATGCTCGACAACGTAGTCGAGTTAAATGGTTTACCGTTAGCACAACAACGCGATGAAATTGTTAGCAAACGCCGCCATGGCATGGGTTATTTAGGCTTAGGCTCAACCATTACGATGCTAGGCATGAAATATGGCGATGCAGACTCGCTAGAATTTACCGAAGAAGTCACCCAAGTTTTGGCCGTAGAAGGCTGGAAAGCCGCCTTAGCACTCGCCGAAGATAAAGGCCCGGCACCAATTTTACAGCAAGACTTCACCGTCACCGGCGAAATGCTACGCTTACGCCCAGAAATGGCCGATGACGGCTATCAAATTGGCGATAAAGTTCCCGGTCGTATTTTACACGCCAAATACAGCCGCTATATGCAGCAATTAGCAGGCATTGAGCCTGAATTAGTCGCGCAATTAGCCGAAAAAGGCGCGCGCTTTACCCATCACAGCTCAATTGCACCAACTGGCACAATTTCATTATCGCTAGCCAATAACGCCAGCAACGGCATAGAACCGAGTTTTGCCCATCACTACTCGCGTAACGTGATACGTGCTGGTAAAAAATCTAAGGAAAAAATCGATGTATATTCTTATGAATTATTGGCTTACCGGCATTTAATCAATTCCAAAGCCATGCCGTACAGCGATGACCCAAAAGCCCAGCTACCGGATTACTTCATCGCCGCCGATGATGTCACCCCGAAACAGCATGTAGACATACAAGCCGCCGCACAAAAATGGATAGACTCGTCTATTTCCAAAACCGCCAACGTGCCTACTGATTATCCCTACGAAGACTTTAAATCGATTTACCAATACGCTTACCAACAAGGCTTAAAAGGCTGCACTACGTTCCGCTTTAACCCCGAAGTCTTCCAAGGCGTACTGGTCAAAGAATCTGATCTGGAAAACACAACCTATCAATTCACGCTGGAAGACGGTACGACGGTAGAGTTAAAAGGCAATGAAGAAGTCGAATACGACGGTGAATTACATAGCGCGGCCAATTTGTTTGACGCATTGAAAGAGGGGTATTACGGGAAGTTTTAGCCACCAAGCATCAACGACAAGGATGTTTTTGTTGATGTTGATAGTGAAAGAGGTCAGGATTGATATAAGGAAAAATCATGATTAAAACGAACTAACACAATTTGTCAAAAACAAACTCCACATGTAATTAACGCTAGACATTTATCAGGGTTCCTATGGAAAAGCTCGTCAATCTACACATTGAATACCTGCCTGAAGGCTTGTATTTGGCAACCAGTGATGATATTCAAGGCTTGGTTGCCCAAGGCCGGACTTTGCAGGAAACATTAGAAATCGCTAGAGATGTAGCAAAAAAATTATTAGAAGCCCAGATTGACCGACAGGAGGATATTGCATTATCCCCTGTAGGAAAATCATTTGACTATCCCCTTGTTATTGGTGGATAAATGGGAAGGCTTTCTGGGTTTCGCTATCGTGAAATCGTCCACAGACTCAAACAACTTGGCTTTGAATTTGAGCGCCAAGCAGCGGGTAGCCACGAAATCTGGTTTAATCCACTAACCCGACGTTACACAACCATTCCGAACCATCCTGGAGATATGCCGGAGGGAACTTTGCGAGCCATTCTCAGGCAAGCTAATATTGATCCAGAGGAATTTCTCAAACGTTGAGATTATTTTTAGAATTAAAAATCTCATTAAAAATTAATATCCTACATCCATGCGATTTAGGAGTTTATGTTGAACAACTTAAGTTTTAAAAAAACTTCGATATTATTTCATAAATTAAAATGGGCTTGTGTAGATACTTATGGATTGTAGCAGGGCTTGTCCGGGTGTGCTTGTTATAACCCGCTCAGCAGCAAACACCAACAAACCGAAGCCTTTAAACAAGCGCGCCGCCAACATCCTGCAATTGAATCAGCGATTAATGCCCTGGAAGTGCATGGACTGAACCTGTGTCCCGATCACGGCATTGTTGGCTTCAAGCGGTATGTCGCCTTAGCCGTATTAGCTCGAAACCTTCATCGTCTAGGTGATATCGTTTGGCAACAGGAGCAGGAGCGCGGCGGCGGCGACAAGCCGCTAAACAAGGCCACCAAAAACGACGACAGGCCGCCTAATAAGCCACCGACCGCTGGTTGATTTTGCCGCTGTGGGACTCCTTTGCCTTAAAAACGCGGTTTTGCCTGATATTTTCATTT
>CAWUNX010000448.1:0-2661 GCA_963923905.1 uncultured Methylocucumis sp. | reverse complement strand
CATCTTCTGGAATTTTTACCCCGTCTTGCTGCAATTTTTTCGCATCGATGCTGAGTTTTTTCTTATAACCCCAGTCGTCGCTCCACCACGCCGACGCAAGTGACGGCAAACAAGCAAAAAGAATCAACAAAAGACCCAAACGCTTCATCATGTATTTCTCATTGATATTAAGATTGAGAAAGTATGACAAACAATCATTACAGTTATATGACTATGAATGCGTTTGGCAGGACTTTAGCTCAGCTCAGACTAACGTCACGACCTAAACTATTGCAGGTAAACAAAACCAGGGTTATATCGATAAGCGACAAGTCTATGAATAAAAGTAAAAATTCTTTTATCCATATAGACTTAGTGATTTATTGCAAGATTATTACACCTGTATGACAAAAGCTAAAACAATTGACGACAACAGAAGTGATTCTTTTTTTAAACGAGCCTAGCATGTTTCGTCATATAAATAAGGTATTGGTTAAGCCAATATAAATCCAACACTATCAAATACGATGTTGGCAGTTTTACCAAGCTAGCAATACTTAATAGCGTGGAAATGAATACAATCAATAAATTAGCGCTAAATAACAACGCCCACAGCCTTTGCTGTGCTCGCCAATTTAAATAACTAAATATTGCGCTAGAGCTTAGTAAGACCCCATACATCCCATTGACTAAACCATTAAAGCTTACACTGTTATCCAGCAGCTTATCGTTAGAGCTGGCTACAATGAACAGAATTACATTAAGCGCCGCAACAGTTAAGCACGACAGATAAAAAGCTAACTTTTCCATCGATTTTTCTCCTGTGTTTTCGCCTGATTCTTAACCATAACCGTATAGTTTACTCATCCAAGCCAGCAACATGCTCATTTCTTTTGCAATAAATACCCAGAATACGACACGTACTCGGCTCCATTTTGGTTTACGATACGCACCGTTTCCTGCATACCTCGCCCTAAACCAAGAATAAGCGCTTCAGTATCGGAAAGTGGTGCAATCGGAAGAGTCATATTGTTAATTTCAAACTCTGGCAGTGAATACTCTAGCATTAAAAAACCGTCTTTCTCACGAAGCGCGCATTGCCTTGGCACCACTCCATCACCACCAGCAAGATTAATAATCTCATATTCGCCTAAGCGGTTACGCAACGCACTCGGAATAGGAACAGGTTTAATTTTTTCCCCGACAACAAACGTTTGCCCCTGATAATGCGCTAAAACCAAATCATGACCGGCAATGCTGCGTAGCGATAAGCCAACGTCAGACAGTGCTTTAAACTGAATAGGAAATAAGCCAAACAGCTTATAACGAAGACTAAAATAACCATCTTGTCGGGTCACAAAGTCCAACGTTTTTCCGTTAATTTCAGTAACCAGTTCATCACCATCAGCGGTTAACTTAATATAACCCAGTACTGTCGCATATTGTCCTGCTGCTTTTTCTCGCTCTTCTGCAGTAAGTATGCGCGTACTTTGTTGCGGCTGGTCATCATCGTCAATAGCTATTTGCTTACCGGTTTTTACTGCCACGGCTAATTTTAAAGCCGTGTTAGTCACTTTCATTAACAAATCGCCCGTCGGCGGCGAGTTCACCGAAATGATAACGCCCAGCTTGTGTTCAGGTAATAAACTAAGTTGGCTTCGGTGGTATAACGTAGCACCGCCATGCTCTGCAATCGTGCCTATATTAAGGTTATTACGCAACATCCAACCTAAACCAATCTGAAAACCAACATCAAGCGCTACCTGCTCATTTTGTGAACGTAGCATTTCCTTTAACGTTTCGGGCCTTAAAATTTGCCGCCCATTAACTTTACCGTCAGCAAACACCATTTTGATAAAACGGCTCATATCCAACACATTCGCATTTAAACCACCGGCTGGCGTGTCTCGTAGCGGGATTTCGTTGGTTTCATTATAATTTTTATAGGCTTTGGCTACGTTATTACCAGATAACGCTTGAGAAAACTCCGCGTTAACCATGCCTAAAGGTTGTAATAACTGCTGTTTAGCGTAGACGTTGAAATCTTGACCGACAACGCGTTCAACCATTGTACCTAATAGCGTTAAACCTAAGTTGGAATAAGACCACATCATATTAGGCGGATAAGCAACATACTGGTCTTTAAGCTGACCAACCAATTCAGAAAATGGCTTAGGCTGTTGTATCCACATGCCATTACTCATATCACCCGGCAAGCCAGAATGATGGCTCATGATGTTACGCGGTGTAATAGGCCCAGCATCGGTAAACCGAGTCTTAATCGAAAAATCAGGCAAATAAGCTTGTAACGGCTTATCGATATTTAATTTACCTTGTTCAGCTAATTGCATGACTAAAGTATCAGTAAATAATTTAGAAATTGAACCCATCCGATAAACCGTTTCAGGCGTTGCCGGAATTTTATTAGCTGCATCGGCATAACCAAAACCTTGCGCCCACACCACTTTTTGCTCATCAACCAGCGCAATACTTAAGCCTTCGACGTTTTGTTCCACCATGGTCTCTTCAATCAGCCAAGTCAAATAGGTTTTGGCAAAGCTGTAGTCACCGCGTAGAGCTGTGCTAGGACTCATCGGTGGCACACTACAACAAGCACTCAACAACAATAACAAAGAGCAAAGCACTAATCCTGTCTCTTATACACATCTCCGAGCCCACGAG
>CAWUNX010000447.1:0-2687 GCA_963923905.1 uncultured Methylocucumis sp. | reverse complement strand
TAGGTATGGCGTATTTAAATAGCGATAAACCGATACGACATCCCAGTGAACTGATTGCACGCGCACGACAGGCGTGTCGGTTAGCGAAAGAAAATGGCCGTAATATGTGCTGGGAATACAATGATAATGACAGTGTTTTATCAAAGCGTCATTCGGATGCGTATTGGACGCCATTAATTCGCCGGGCCTTGTTAGAGTCAAAGTTTTTGCTGTTATATCAGCCTGTGGTTGATTTATTCCAAGAGCGGATTTCTCATTATGAAGTCTTATTGAGAATGATAGGCGATGATGCCGGTGACATTATCGGGCCAGCAGAATTCATACCGGTTGCTGAGCGCATGGGGTTGATTCACCATGTTGATGCGTGGGTTGTCGAAAACGCCATTGATTTTTTGGCAACACTACCGGATTTTATGGGGCATGTGTCATTAGCCGTTAATCTATCGAGCTACGCATTCCAAGATCAGACGCTGTTGACTACGATAAAAGATAAGTTAGAGAGTACTTGGGTAGATCCTAGACGCTTAATGTTTGAAATTACCGAAACATCAGCGGTTGATAATTTTGAGCAAACACGCAATATGATTGTAAAAATCAGAGCATTAGGCTGTAAGTTTGCGTTAGATGATTTTGGTGCTGGTTTTTGCTCATTCAGTTATTTGAAAAAATTCCCCGTTGATTTTATTAAGATTGATGGTCAATTTATTCAAAATTTAGTTGAAGATGAAACCGACCAAGTTTTGGTTAAGTCAATTGTTGAGATTGCGGCAAAGTTAGGTAAGAAGACGATTGCCGAGTATGTTGAGAATGCTGCTTTGGTCAGAAAGCTTCAAGATATTGGTATAGATTTAGCGCAAGGCTATTTCTTTGGTTCACCCAGCAGAACCCTGCAACCGTCTAGTACGATTTCAATTGAGGCTCTTATTCTTAATGAGCATATCAATTATCGCGGTATTCTGAATCCGTTTATGCGATAGCTGCTTTAAGCTAAATTGATATGCAGAACGTCGACAGTACTCCAGACGTCTTCAATATAGTCTTCATCCATAGTCGGCATACCACTTTGAATCCATTCTACCAGTGCTTTAGCGACATTAGGGTAGGTGACGTGAACGGCATGTTTATCATCTAGCCAATGTTCAATGGCTGCTGCGTTTAAATCCTGCATCACATGACCGAAGCCTAACTCTTTTAATGCCGTTGCGTTAGAGATTTGCTCCATTTGCGAGTGTAATGGCTTAACTAAGATTTTTTGGCCTAGTTGCAATGCTTCACTGACCAGCTCAAAACCAGCGTTGGTGATAATCCCGGTAGCATCGTATAAATCCTTTTGAAATGCCGTTCTCGATAACGGATTGCAAGTAATATGAGAATACGTTGATACTGTTGGTTCAGGGCTATAAATATGAAAATTATAGTGTGGATAGGCTGAGAGTAATTGAATAACTTGCTGCGTGTCTTCAAAAGGTAGGTAGACAATAATTTTATTGTGAATGGTTGTTGTGGGCGGGATAGGAGTTTCGATAATAGGGGGCAAGATGGGCTGGCCAAAATGATGCCAATGCAAACCTACGCTAATATCGGCAGGGGCAAATAATTTCATAACCCGGTTAGCAATGGGGTCGCCACCGGCTCTAGGGATATTGTGGTTAAACGCGTATTGATGACCAATACCTAACGTGGGTATTTTCCGACGCTTTGCTGCCCAAGCGGTAACAGGTTCAAAGTCCGTGATGACCAAATCATAGACTGATAAATCCAGTGTATTAATATCTTTGCAAAAAGTGATAGGTTTTGTATCACGCGCAGTTTTTAGGTAACTGACTTCGCCTTTATGGGTATGAAATGTAAGGCCAGTACGCAATTCGTAGCCATTAAAAACCTCCATATCAAAATATTTTTCTTCAGGTCGACCGGTAAATTGAAACTTTACTTCGATACCGGCAGCGTAAAGTTCTTTTGCCATGACCCTGGCGCGCGTGATGTGTCCATTACCAGTGCCTTGGACGCCATAAAAAATTTTCATTATAAGATTTGTCCTAAACTAATAGCTGCGGTACCGACGCCTAACACAATTCCCATTAAAGTATCCGTTGGAAAATGTACGCCTAGCACTACGCGTGAAAATGCGATTAAAGCCGCCCAGCAATAAAGCGGTATCATCAGTGATGGAATAAAATAACCGACTAAGGTTGCCATCATAAAGGCGGCAGAAGTATGACCGGATGGAAAGCTGAATTGGTCGGCCGGTGTAATGACGCTACGAAAATCTTTTAGTGCGGCCTCGGGTCGGTTACGTCTAAAACCATTTTTCAAAATAAAGTAAAGCGGTCTTTCCATTAAAAACGCCAATAATATCGCGTGCAAAAATGGGCTGGTAAAACCTTCGGACATCCAGAGTAAAACGATGGCCGCAATGTATAGTTGACCGTCTCCAGTTTTGGATACGGAGCGGCAAAAATGCGTTAATGTGCCATGAATCCTAGCATTAATCAGCCAAGTAAACATAAATACATCGCATTTATGTATAGAAAGCAATAGTTTCATTGTCGTATCCTCTCACCAACGTCATAAAAAGCGGGTCGCTATTATGACAAAGAAAAGCCTCGATTTTGAATTTTTAGTTATAGTTATAAAAAAACTAGAAGGTAAAGATTATAGGCTGTCTCTTATACACATCTCCGAGC
>CAWUNX010000446.1:0-2694 GCA_963923905.1 uncultured Methylocucumis sp. | reverse complement strand
TTGTGCATTTAGCTTTTTGTCTAAATGAGAAAATAAAGTTAAGCGCATATCGTCAAAACGTTTTGAGCCGCCAAAGCTTAAAGCAAGCGGTTCCTGGCCTTCGCAAGCTGGGCTATAAACAAATGTTGCGACCAAATCATAGGCGGGTGCTAATGTGGGAACGCCATGATGTTTATAAATCAGCGACCAATTTTTCAAATGCGCATCGCCATTGCCTATTAAGATATTAAAAGCCAGCCGTCTAACAAATTCGTGTAATGCCTCCGTATCACGACCACGATAAAGTAACGCGGCGACTGTTTCGTAACTACCGGCATATTTTTGTTCTGGCCAGAATCCTCGCACT
Organism: uncultured Methylocucumis sp.; assembly: GCA_963923905.1. Lineage (GTDB taxonomy): Bacteria > Pseudomonadota > Gammaproteobacteria > Methylococcales > Methylomonadaceae > Methylovulum. Next base: position 2,348 of record CAWUNX010000446.1, on the reverse strand, counting down.
TGTGCTAAATCTTCAATATGAATCAATTCGCGTTGTGCTCCACGGTCAAAACGTTTGACGGCATATGCCCACCCTTGAGTGCCTTGCCATGCCCGTTCTTGCAAAGCATCCACTTGTTCACGCTGAATAAGCCGCACTTCAGGCACCTCAATGCCTACTCGCTGTGCTAATGTCATCATCGCCCATTCATTCCAAGGCAAATCAGGATATGCCGAGTCAGGTAATTTAACAATCCAATCACCACCTTCGCCAAATGCAGGTAGCACTAATCTATCACCACTGGCTAACAAAGAAAACTTAAGCCCAACGCCTGCCAGTGAAAAACGCCACAGACCACTATTTATCTGAGGGTTTATCGGGTTTAAAGCCTGGACATCTGCTAAGTCTACAGGAACTATTTTATCCGTCGCGATAACACGCACGGCACCGGGTAAATCGTGTCCTACTTGAGCAAGCAATTCCATCTCGCGTGCTAACGACGTATTGCCCGCGTTAGCAATCCACTCACGCAAACGGCCTTCAGGCAGTAAATTTGAAAACCAAACCGGTAAACGCATATTGCTTTGATGGCGGGCGTAGCGATTTTCTTCAAAGCGAAGGCCTAGCAAAGGGCGATCTGGGAGTTGCCAATAATCAGGTTCAAACACAAAGCGCGTCATATCGCCACGTCTATGCAAGCGACCGACTAATTGGTCATAAAGATAAACACAAAATTGCTGTTCAATTAACGACGTCATCACGTTCAGCATCCATTTCATCAAGGTCGAAGCTGTCTAATGGAGGTGTATCTTCTAAGTGAGTTTCCGTCATCTGCTCGACAAAGTTTTTCACTACCTGCTCAATTAATGCCTGTCTTTGGTCAAGAAAAGAACTTTTATCGATAGTAAGCGTATTTAATAAACCTTCATTAAGCGCATGAGAATTAAGAACAGCAGTCCATTGCCCTGTCAACCATGAGCGAGATGTTGTAAGTATTTCAATAATAGAGTCGTCTCTTGCATCATCTTCTAATAGCAAAATACGATTAGCCGCCATGTACCGATGATCAACAGGCTCATATCGAATAATTCTTGGTAAAACACTCCTTAAGGATGTGTCTGACTCAACGGCATCAGCGAGTTGTTGACAATCGTAAGTTTGTCCTGTTAATAATGATCTTGGATTAAGAGACCATAGAGAAGCAAGAATGATACGGCCTTCAGCCCAATGAGGGCGAAAATCTGTAAGTTTTGGGGTAGTTAAACTTCTATGATTTAGCTGTAACAATTGCTTGATTGAATCGCCCTCAGAACCCGCTGTGATGCATTGATTAAGCGTTCTTGCTGCTTTGTTCCAGTTAGCATCAAATTCTCCTAATCCCGCTAATGTTGCGCGCCAAAACCATCGGCGTAATAATTGCCTGTTGCGCGAGTTAGGCTCTGGGAAATGCGCAAAAAACCGAGTTAATACAATTAAGAGATGACGATACGGAAGAAAGAAAAAGTGAGGTACATAGCAGTCAGTTTGCAAAAAATTTACTGCATGGAGTAAAGAAAGCTTGCCATTATGGTAAAAATCGTCGATCGTTTCATTTTGAAAGTCACTAACCTTCCGACTAGAATCAGAAAATTCGGCACGAATGTCACGCGTGACATCCTCTCCTCGCCTTGCTAGCAATGATTTCATTATCGTATTATCGTCAATGAGGCCAAAAAAATTCACCGAGTTAATGGCTTCTGAGATTTCTTGAAATAGCGTTAGCTGATTATTTTTTCTGCTATTGGGATACAACGCAGTAAAAACTTCTGATTTATTTAGACGTTTACCATAAGCATTCAATCGGTCAAAAATGTCGCGCAATATCGCTTCATCATCTTGATCGACTAAATAAGCAGGAATTTGATATTCGCGAAGCGTCCGCGTTATCCGCGAGGCTTCGTCTAGGCTATCGGCGGCTTCAGGATGTTCTTTGGTAAACCAGCGAATCAAGCGCTGTAAGTCAAACAGTACAGGCAGAGGCACAATATGGCCTTCTTCTTCACGCGGTGGCTTGACGAATACTTGTTCGTGTAAGTCATATGCTAAGGAAAAACGCTCATCGAGTGTGTTGCCATCGGACAAGGCATTGGCCAAACTCGTTAAGCGTTGTTGACCATCAACCACCCACCAGCCTTCATCAAACGCCTTAGATTCAATACGCAAGCCTCCTAGTTTGACCTCACCGGCGGGTGCTGCGCGCTTCCATAACAATAAATTGCCAATCGGATAACCTTTAACAATGCTGTCAAATAAGCGCCGTACATCTTCCCATTGCCAACGTAAGGGCTGTCTCTTATACACATCTGACGCTGCCGACGATACTCCTTGTG
>CAWUNX010000445.1:0-2715 GCA_963923905.1 uncultured Methylocucumis sp. | reverse complement strand
AACCATTACCGGTAGTTGTTTCTGTATTTTCAGTTTGCTCAGGCTGTTCTAAAGGCCTAAAAGGATCACGTAATTCATCAGGCTGAAACAAAAATGGCTCAACCATAGTTATTTCAGGCAACTTCTCTATCACGCCTTTGGGTCTAGCTTTTACGATACTTATATAATGCTTTAAATCAGACATATCATTATTAGCACAACCACCTAACAACAAGCATACTATTAGACCAATTAACTGAGTAGACTGGTCTGGCTGAAGCCTCAATCTGCCATACCTCATTTGGTTTTCCCCTTGTTAAGTTGTTTAGCGCCTTTCGCACCCTTAGCATTCTTATCTTTATCTGGCGCCGGTGCCACACCTTCGTTATACGTTTTAACAATGGCTTTCATTAGCATAGCCCCCGGCTTAATATCCTTATCCGACGTATTAGCTGTTTTAGTAACTGCTTTACCATTCTTGTCCATTGGTAAAATACTAACGTCATGCACCGTGACAATTCGTGGCAAAGAGGCAACCCCACTGATAAATAAACCTAATTCTTCATATCGACCAATCACCTCAATGCTAATTGGCAACTCTGAATAAAAATCGCGGCGAATAGCTGCGCCTGGCTTGAACAATCGAAATTCTAACCCACTTGCTAAACCGGTTTGGGAAATATCGGTTAATAAACTAGCGACTTCCTCTTTAGTCGGCATTTGCCGAATCATTTCGTATAGCTCGGCTTCTATTTGGGTAAGTTGATCTTGGTAATCTTCTAAGTTAACGGCTTTTCTTTGCTTGGCTTCAAATGAATTTTTTAAATCTTGTTCTTTTTTTTCTGATGCTTCTAAAACTTTAATCTGTTCTAAGGTATCGAAGTAAACACCCGCTCCTAGCACAATGACGCCGACCAAACCAATAAAAACAGCTTTTATAGGCTTTGGCCAAGTACCCGCAGCATTAAAATCCCAATTTATATCAGATAAATTCATGGTTTAGCTCCCGCCCCCGTGGGATTTTGACTTTGGGATTGTTGTTTATTTTTATTCCCTTGTTTAGCTTTTAAAATAAAGTCACTTGTTTCATCGGGATTATTCTTCTCCACAGTCTTAATCACATCTAACACCGGTGAGTTCAGCCATTGAGAAGCCTCTATCGCTCTCATAAAAGCCGACACCCGCGCATTAGATTGAGATTTGCCTTCAAAGGTTAAATCTTCACCTATTTGCACAAATTTTTTCAGATAAACACCATCTGGCGTAACTTTGGGAATTTCATCAAACAAATGCACAATTTCAGGCCGACTTTCTTGTAACTTTTGAATTAACTCTATCTTAGCCATTAATTTGCGCTTTTTCTCTTCAATGCTATTAATCGCAACAATTTTTTTATCTAAAATTGCAATTTCTGCTTCGAGCAATTTATTGCGCTCTTCTTGATAAGACCTTAGTGTCTCAATATATCCATGAACAACACCGATAATTAGCACACCTGTTAATGCCGATAAGGCCATTGCATTGATAAAGTCCTTTTTCTTTTGCTTTCTTAATTCCTCACGCCAAGGAAGTAAATTGATTCTTGCCATTAGTCAAAACTCCTTAACGCTAAACCACATGCAATCATTAACGCTGGCGCATCACTGCTTAAGGATTGAGGTTTAATTCTAGGTGACAACGTCATATTAACAAACGGATTAGCGACATAAACGGGGACGCCCAAACTCTTTTCGACCAGCTGGTCAACCCCTGGTATCGATGCACAGCCACCGGCTAATACAACTCTATCGATACCTCGATTTGCGCTTGATGACACAAAAAACTGCAATGAGCGCTGTATTTGCTGCACCATTGCCCGTTTAAAAGGCTCCAAGACGTCTATCGTATAATTGTCTGGTAACCCACCGTGGCGTTTCGCTAAACCTGCTTCCTCATAGGACAAGCCATAGCGACGTTGAATTTCTTCAGTAAGTTGCTTGCCGCCAAAACCTTGCTCGCGCGTATAAACACTGTGTCCATCGTGCAATACGTTTAACGTCGTCATCGTCGCTCCCATATCAACGATAGCAACGGTTTGTCCTTCAGCAGCGTCCGCAAACTGACTCGTCAGCAAGGTAAATGCATTTTCCATTGCAAAAGCTTCTACATCGACGATTTTCGCTATCAACCCCGCTTTTTGTAACGCATCTACGCGATTTTCGACATTTTCTCTTCTTGACGCCGCGAGTAAAACATCGACCATCTCCGGGTTATTTTCGTTAACACCTTGAACTTCAAAATCAAAATTAACCTCGTCCAATGAATAGGGCACGTATTGATCGGCTTCGATCATAATTTGCTCTTCCATTTCACTGTCATTTAGCGAAGCATCCATAGTAATGATTTTAGTCATTACCGCTGAGCCGGATACGGCGACCGTTGCTTGCTTCAACTTAGAGCCTGACTGTTTTAATGCAATCTTAATACTGTCTGCTATCAGATTAACATTGGTAATATTTTTATCGATAACCGCATCTTTAGGCAAAGGGGCAACCGCATAACTCTCAACTCTATAGCGCGCCCCTTGCCTACTCAGCTCTAGCATTTTGACGGCCGCCGTACTGATATCAATGCTAAGCACAGCATTTTGTTTACGATTAAACAAGCTCATAATCTACCTATAAAACGTGATCTTTCATCCGTACTTAGGCTATTTCCATCAACGCCAATACCAAGAAATGAGCGATAATACATAAT
>CAWUNX010000444.1:0-2740 GCA_963923905.1 uncultured Methylocucumis sp. | reverse complement strand
AGTAACACACATAATTTACCGCACCGTCATGTCTCGTCCATGACTTTTGAAAAAAACCTACACGTGTAAGGAACTGAGGGGGGGGGGCGTGTTTTAGAAACACTATTTAATGCATCACAAAATAGGAAAAGCATTAATTGAAGCGGTTGGTTGCATTTATTACCGAACTCGTAGACCTTTCAAGTTTTTGAATCTGAAAGGTCTTGGTGACGGCGTTGAGTGACGCCCATTCCTTAACATCGGTGAAGTATTTATTGAGAGTCACTTAGCAGTCCTACTTTTTCAGCCTTTCAGCGATGGTTTAGACGGGCTTCAATTTGCTGGGTTTGAAAGTAATGTAAGCGTTCGTTTAGAATCGATGAGGTAATAAACGTTAAGCCTTTTGATTTTTGCGCGAGTTTAATTTGCAAGATAGCATCTTGTGTTTGACCTATTGCGTAATAGTACTCTGCCAAATAGCGGTGGGATTCTGCCGGTTGTTTTAAGTCGCTATAAGTTTGCGCGAGTAACTGCCAATAAACCGGTAGTTTTTGCGTGTGTTCGCTTAGTTTAGCTAGGCTCTGTTTGGCTAATTCAGGCTTTCTCACTTTTAATAGGCAATTGATAGTTTCTAGCGCAATAGCATCATTCTCTGGATAACTCTCGGCTAATTTTTTGTAGCGTATCAAAGCGGTTTCAAAGTCTTTGGACTCTAAGGCGATACGCGCTAAGGCGGTGGCATATTGCGGTTGCTGCGGAGATTTTTGCGCGAGTTCTTGTAGAATCCGTTCTGCTTCTGAATACTTTTGCATTTTTAGCAAGATTAAACCCATGCCATATTTTGCCACTTCGCGTTGATCGGGCGTACCTTGATTGAGGCGAGTTTGAAAATAGGTCAATGTTTGTTTGTCATCTATGGCATTGGTTAACACTCGGATTTTGGCTTTGGTGAGCTGATAGCTCATTGAATCTAGGTATTGTTTATACGGATAAGTTTCAGCGCGTCCGCGCGTGTCTGAAATACGCGATGCTGTTACCGGGTGGGTGCGTAAAAATTCGGGTACATCTTGTCCTGAATAGCGCGTGTATTGTTGTAATTTTTCAAAAAACGTCGGCATACTGCGTGGGTCAAAATGCGAATTAGCCAGTGTTTGCATACCCACTCTATCGGCTTCTTCTTCATTTTCGCGGGTAAAATTGATTTGAAATTGTACGCTACCCGCTTGTATCGCCATTATCGCCGCTTGTCCCATCGAGGCCGATTGCATTCCGAGTAAAATAGCAGCCAGTGTTGCCGCCATGGTAGGAATTGATAAACGGCTAGCCGCTTCAGCAGCACGGTATAAATGTCGTTGCGTGACATGACCAATTTCGTGGGCGATAACGGAGGCAAGTTCGCTTTCCGCTTCGGTATTGAGAATAAGGCCGCAATTAACGCCGATATAACCGCCTGGGCCTGCGAATGCGTTAATATCATTTTCCATAACGACAAAGAAGTGGAAGGGTTGGTCAGGTTTATCGCTATTAGCCGCTAATTTACGGCCCAAGGTTTGTATGTATTCTTGTATTTCTGCGTCTTGATTGATGTCGATTTGCGAATGTAAACTGCGAAAAAAGGCTTCTCCGAATTCTTTTTCTTCTTCTGGGGTAATCAAAGTACCTGATGAATCCCCCATATCGGGTAATATGATTTTGTCGTTTTGCTCGGTGTCTATGGCTGACATGGCGGTAGTGTGAACGCTTAACATTAATGCTAATGCAGTGGCGATGGTTTTTTTCATACGTGCTAACCTTGAGGGTTGAGGGTGGCGTTGCAAAGAACGTATTAGAATTGTTTGCCGCGTGCGCGATAGAATAACAGGATTTATCAGGCTTTATCTAACACGCTTATGAAATTTGCATTACAAATTAACACAAGCCCTGGACAATCTGACGCGGGCTTTAGAGCTTATCAGTTTATTGTGGCAGCCCTGGCTCAGCAACATGACATCGTTAGGGTATTTTTTTATCATGATGGTATTTATCACGCGTTCAAACATGCGTATCCTGTCAATGGCGAAACCGCTTTGGTCGAGCGCTGGAGTCATTTGGCTAAGCTGCATGGCCTGGATTTAGTGGTTTGTATTTCTGCCGCTCAGCGTCGAGGCTTATTACATGGTGATGAGGCTGAGCGTCGTGGCAAAGTTGATAATGAGCTAGCGGATGGCTTTAGAATTTCAGGACTCAGCCAATTAGTTGAGGCTATGTTAATAGCTGACCGATTTATGGTATTTGCATAATGGCGAAACGTTTTTTATTTGTGGTAACCAAACCTTTACTGACAATAACTGGCGTGCAGGAAATTTTAGATACGTTGTTAATCGTTGCGGCATTCGACCAACCGGTGAGTCTTTTGTTTCTTGACCAAGCTGTTTTTTTAATCAAGAACAATGCTGTACCCGATACATTAGATACTAACTGTACGACGAAGCTATTTGCTTGCTTAGCGCTGTACGACATTAACGACGTTTATGTGGAATACGAATCTTTGCAGGAGTTAGGCGTAACAGCAGCAGATTTAAGCTTGCCGGTGACTGTTTGTCACCGTGATGAGATAAGAACGTTAGAGTCGCATTATGACGTTATCTATTCGTTCACCTAGTTGCTGCTGTTGGCGTTGTTATAGGCAGTGATTTGTTGCGTTAAAAACGAGCTGGTTGCCTGCATATTGCCAATTAATTGATCCATTGCGTTAAATTGAGCGAGCAAGCGTTGTTGATAT
>CAWUNX010000443.1:0-2741 GCA_963923905.1 uncultured Methylocucumis sp. | reverse complement strand
GATCCTCTCTGGTCTCGTGGGCTCGGAGATGTGTATAAGAGACAGGAATGACTGAATTTGCTAACGACGCCAAACGTATTTATGAATTAAATTATCCCAAAGGCCCGCCAATTCCCGAATTCTCTAATTCAACGTTTTCCCATAAAGTTTGGGATTTTATTGGCTTTGACAACGACTAAGCAAGCAGATACAAAATAAGACCGGCATAGATACCCGCCAAAATATCGTCTAACATAATTCCAAATCCGCCAGACACTTGCCTATCTACGGTTTTAATCGGCCAAGGTTTGACAATATCGAATAATCTAAATAACACAAACCCTAACACTAAATTTTGCCAGCTAAACGGCACAAACCACATCGTCAGCAAAAAGCCGGCAATCTCATCCCAAACAATGCCACCAAAGTCATGCTCGCCTAACATTTTAGTGGCGACATCACATAACCATATGCCTAGTACGCTAACAAAGACTACCGCTAAGCTATAAACCCAATCATTACTTAGCAACAATAGCAAACCATAAACAGGTACTGCCGCGAGTGTACCGAAAGTCCCTGGCGCAGTACGCGCTAAGCCAGAACCAAAACCAAAGGCTAAAAATAACACCGGATCGGCCAAAATTTGTTTAGGTGTTAACTGGTTTTTACCGACTGTTTGCAGAAAAATGCTCATAACCTTGCCTTTTAAACGATTCAATAAAACCCGACTTAGCTAAACGTAACCCCGGCTGCTCTTCGATAACACCAATTTGATAACAACCTTCTGGCACTAAATGCGCTTTTTCCGGTGCAACCGTAAAACACAACTCATAATCATCACCTGCGATTAACGGCATTAAGCTATCGCCCGTCGCATCAATATACGCCAACACAGCCGATGATAACGGTATTGCTTCAAACGTAATCACCGCCCCTACCCCGCTTTGTTGCAAAATATGAGTTAAATCAGCCGCTAAGCCATCAGAAATATCAATACAGGCATTGGCTACGTCTAATAAGGCCAAACCTAACTCAACTCTAGGCATAGGCGTATGAAGGCGCGCCAAGGCTTGCTCAGGCTGTAAACACGCATAACCTTGCAAAATTTTTAAACCCAAACCTGCATCACCAATAGGGCCACTAACAAAAATTAAGTCACCCGGTTTAGCGTCTGAGCGTAATAAAGCGTTACCCTCAGGCAACAATCCCATAGCCTCTACAGTTAAGGTTAACGGCCCTTGAGTTGTATCACCACCTATTAATTCAACATCGTAGCGCTTAGCTAACTCAGAAAAACCTTGTGCAAAGGCTGCAAGCCAAACTTCATCGACATTCGGTAGGGTTAACGCCAAGCTAACGGCTATAGGCTTAGCCCCCATAGCCGCTAAATCACTTAGATTGACTGCTAATAACTTATGACCTAAATAACACGGTGCAACATCAGCAAAAAAATGCACATTTTCAACCATGGTATCGGTGGTAATAGCTAATCGCTTATCGCTAGGTATTTGTAATATGGCGCAATCATCGCCTATACCTAATTGAGTTACGGCATTTGTCGGTGTTTGGCGGGTAAAATAACGCCTAATCAACTCAAACTCAGATAAAGCCATCGCGTTATGTATTAGATTTTGCTTTTATTTCAATCGCCCGCAACCGTTGCGCAAGCTTATCTAAAATACCGTTAACATAGCGATGGCTGCCATCGGCGCCAAAACACTTAGCTAAATTAATACTCTCGTTAAGCACAACCCGATAAGGCATATTCAAACGAAACATCAGTTCATAAACGCCTATACGCAAAATAGCCCGTTCAACCGGGTCTATCGACTCGACCGGTCTATCGACAAACTCCGCTAAGGCTTGGTCTATCACTTGTAAATGCTCTGGGACACCATGAAAAACTTCTGAAAAATAGCTTTTCTGTGCATCTTTAAGCCATTCATCGTTAACAAATTGCTGCTCAATTAAGCTTAAGTTTTGCCCGGTCATTTGCCACTGATAAAGCGCTTGCACAGCCGCTTTTCTCGCGTTTGTTCTTGCAGTACTCATTAGTCGGCCAAACGCTTAAATAAACTTACCACTTCAATCGCAGACAGCGCAGCTTCTGCCCCTTTATTACCCGCCTTCGTACCAGCGCGCTCTATCGCTTGCTCAATCGTATCGACGGTTAACACACCGAAGCTAATCGGCACATCATATTTTAACGACACATTGGCCAAACCTTTCACACACTCACCCGCCACATATTCAAAATGCGGCGTTCCTCCCCGTATCACAGCGCCTAACGCAATAATCGCATCATATTTCTTAGTCGCCGCCAGTCGTTGCGCTACAAGCGGCAATTCAAAGGCCCCAGGCGCGCGCACTAAATCGATATGTTCGGCCTTAGCACCATGCCGAATAAGCGCATCCATAGCCCCAGCTTCTAATTGCTCGACGATAAAACTGTTGAAACGAGAAGCAAGCAAGCAAAATTTACTGTCTTGCACGATAAAAGTGCCTTCAAAGGTATTGATAATAGACATTTTCTTATATTAATAGACAAAAATTACTGATAAACCCTGTTCATCAAGATAGACATTTAAACTAACCCACATGCTCGGTTACTTCTAAATCAAACCCCGACAAACCAATATATTTTTTCTGCGTACCTAACACTTTTAGCTTATGCACGCCTAAATCCGCCAAGATACGCGCCCCCGTGCCTGTTGTACGCCAATCTAAATTAGCGGTTTGACCGGAATGTGCAATACCATGAT
>CAWUNX010000442.1:0-2759 GCA_963923905.1 uncultured Methylocucumis sp. | reverse complement strand
GAGTATCGTCGGCAGCGTCAGATGTGTATAAGAGACAGTGATAACACCGGTGGCCCTGGCGGCATTTCGACGATTTTGATAGCGGCATGATAGTGTTTGGCAATACGTTCAATTTCAGGGCGAATTCTTAACGCGATTTCATGCGAAGGTTGCGCGCGCTGTTTTTTCTCTGCTAACACCATGCGTATATCGGCGACATGAGGACCTTGACGCAAATAGTAATGCCTAACCATGCCATTAAAATCCATTGGCGATGCAATTCCCACAAAGCTTTGGTAGCTACTGACTTCATTAACTGTGGCTAGATAACGGCCTAATACTGCGGTCACTTCATCAGTGTTTTCCAGCGAACTGCCCTCAGGCATATCAATCACTAGTTGTAGTTCGTTTTTATTGTCAAACGGTAACAGCTTTAACGGTACGACGCGTGTAACCGCCATCATCGCCGATGCGACAAAAGCCAACAACACTGCGAATAAAAACAACCAGGCTTTACGCTTACTGGCTAATAATGGCGCGACAATGGCTTGATAAATCTTAAAGCCGCGCGTGTCTTGAAGCGCAAAGCCGCCATGTTGTTTACCATAATCACTTTTTAATAAACGGTAACTGGCCCAAGGCGTGACGGTAAATGCAATCACTAGCGATAATAACATCGCAACTGGCACGTTAAATGCCATCGGTGCCATGTAAGGCCCCATCATGCCGGTGATAAAAAACATCGGTACAAATGACATAATCACGGCAAACGTCGCTAATATGGTCGGTGGCCGAATTTCATCAACGGCCGTTAGCAAAGCCTGTAACGGCGGTTGTTTACGCATTTGATAATGTCGGTGTATGTTTTCAACATCGACGATAGGGTCATCGACTAATAAGCCTAATGCTAAAATCAAGGCGAATAAGGTCACGCGATTAATCGTATAACCGAAGATATAATCGCATAATAACGTCACAGCAAATGTCATCGGCACCGCTAGCGATACGATTAAAGATTCTTTTAGCCCTAACGACAGCGCCAGTAAAACAATAATCGTTAAAATCGCGATTGATAAGTGCATGACTAATTCATTCACTTTATGGTCGGCGGTTTCACCGTAATTACGCGTGACCGTGACTAACACATCATCAGGAATAACCGTAGCTTTTAGCTGTTCGACCTTTGCTAACACGGCTTCGGCGACGCTCACCGCATTACTGCCTTTTCGTTTAGCTATCGCTAGGGTCGTCATCGCGCGCTCTGTCCCCGCCTCTGGCAATTTATCGCCGCCCAAACCTTGGCCTTGCGCAGCAGCCGGGCCAAAGCCAATACGCGTATACTCATTAACATCAGCACCGCCATCAATAATCTCAGCGACATCGCGTAAATGTAGCAAACGACCATCACTTGTTGTTTTAACAACCGTGGCTGCGACTTGCTCTAGCGTGGCGTAATAAGGCCCAGCCTCTAGTACAATGTCACGATTGTCTCGCGTTAGCGTGCCTACATTAAGATTGCGATTGTTTTGCGTTAGCGCGTGCTCTATATCGAATAAAGTTAACTGCGCCGCTTCCAGTTTAGCCATATCCGGATGCACAGTGAGCTGTCTTGGCGGACTGCCGACCACCCAACTTTTGCCGATATTATCGAGTTCGCGTAAATGTTCGATTAATTCATCCGCTACCCGGCGTAATTCGGTTGCGTCTTTATCGCTGTGCTTACCTGAAAGACTTAACAACAAAATCGGGACATCATCGATTTCTACCGGTTTGACTAACCATTGGCTGACGCCCGGCGGAATCATGTCCTGGTTGGCTAATAGCTTATCCCGGGTTTTAATTAAGCTGTTTTCAAGATTTTCGCCGACATAATAGCGTACCGTAACCACCGCACCACCGGGTCGTGACGCGGAATAAACATATTCCACGCCTTGAATTTGTCTTAACAACACTTCGAGTGGCGTCGTGACTTGTTTTTCAACTTCTTCGGCTGAAGCACCCGGCACATCAACAAACACATCCATAACAGGCACGATGATTTGCGGGTCTTCTTCACGCGGCGTCAGCATTAGTGCAACCGCACCGGCTAACAGCGAGATAATTAAAAATAACAACGATAAATGTGAGGTCGTAAATAACCGAACAATTTTGACGGTTAAGCTTTCTGTCGCTTCGGTCATTGCGTAAGTCCTGAGTTAAGCCAAATCACATCGCCTGCTTGTAAGCCAGATAACACCTCGATTTTCTCACTTTGACGTTTACCGGTACGGATATGGCGGATATTCCAGTGCTTGCCATCGATTTTTTTGACCGCTTGTAGCTGGCCGTAATGGATAACCGCTTGTTCGGGTATTAATAACACCGGTTGTGGCACATCACAGGAGAGTTCTGCCCAGCCTAAACGCCCTTGTTGTAGATTGCTATGATGCGGCAAACGTATTTTGATTAATTGGCTACGCGTTTCGGGATTGGTTTCTGGCGCTATTTCGTCAATCTCGCCAGTTAACTGTTGCGCTATACCATCAATACGCACCGAAACGGTCTCGCCTAAGCGCAACGTATGCGCGCAACTAGCCGTTATCGCCGTTTCTAAGCGTAAATCGTCAGGTTTTAATAACGTCAGTAACGGTTGATTCGCCATGCCCATATCCCCTGGTTCTTGCAAACGTTCACCAACGACACCGGCGAAAGGGGCATATAACACGTTTTCTGCCAACATGACTTGAGCTTGCTTTGCCGATTCAGCGGCTTGTTTCACCATTGCATCAGCAGTTTGTGTT
>CAWUNX010000441.1:0-2775 GCA_963923905.1 uncultured Methylocucumis sp. | reverse complement strand
GATAGGGACAGAATAACCATCAATTTATTTATGCACCAACGCCGTTTAGCGCCGTAACATTTGAATATCACTATCACTGTCGGTTTATTGAGCAACCAACAATGCGTTTTTTTACGATTGATGGCATTGAATTGCCCTGTTGTTTTATTAAAGATGTGTCAAAATTCACATCGGTTCAGCACTTAAAGCATCAATTGCAACAACAGCAAGTACCCGATGCTTGTTCTGGTTGTCGAGAAATTACCGTCACTCGTTGATTCACATAAAAAATAATCAACATGCATTAACACTGCGCAATTAGGCTAGCTTCTTGCCCCAAATAAAGCCGTCCCTATCCGTACTAAGGTTGAGCCTTCAGCAATAGCGGCTTTTAAATCACTACTCATACCGTAAGAAAACGTGTCGAGCGCTTGGCAATTCAATGCAGTTACTGCGCTGTGTAGCTGACGAAAAGGTTGGCATTGGCTTTGGTAGTCTGATGCTGGTGCGGGTATCGCCATGACGCCTCTTAGTCTAAGATTAGGTAACTCCATAATACGCTGGGATAATTCAGGCAACTCAGCTAACTGGACGCCAGATTTACTATTTTCGTCGCTAATATTGACTTGAATGAGTACGTTAAGCGGGGGTAGTGCATCGGGTCGTTGTGCGCTTAAGCGTTGAGCAATTTTTAAACTATCGACGCTATGCACCCAATCAAAGTGTTGTGCTATTTTGTTGGTTTTATTCGATTGAATAGGGCCGATGAAATGCCAGCTTATATCAAATGCGCCGAGTAATTGTTGTTTTTGTAGCGCTTCTTGTAGATAGTTTTCGCCAAAATGCCGTTGTCCGGCTTGATAAGCGGCTATAATGTCGCTGGCGGGTTTGGTTTTGCTTACGGCTAGCAATAATACTGAATTAGGCTGGCGTCCAGCTTCGTACTCGTAGCGGCGGATTTGGCTTATCAATCGCTTTAAATTGTTTGCTATCATGGTCGGCGTGTGATGTGTTGGCAATGTGCAGTGCGTAAGAGCATTCATCGTGCTATGGTTTAAAGTATTCACCTTTTACTTTTGCTTGTGAGGACATAATGGACATCAGTGAATTATTGGCTTTTTCAGTTAAAAATAAAGCGTCGGATTTGCATTTATCGGCAGGACTCCCGCCTATGATACGCGTGGATGGCGATATTCGCAGGATTAATATTCCCGCGTTAGAGCATAAGGAAGTGCATGCTTTAATTTACGATATTATGAACGACAAGCAACGACGGGATTATGAGGAGTTTTTAGAAACGGACTTTTCGTTTGAATTACCTGGCGTGGCTCGGTTTCGGGTGAACGCGTTTAACCAGGATAGAGGGGCGGCTGGCGTATTTCGGACGATTCCATCGAAAGTTTTATCATTAGAAGACCTTAATGCACCTAAATTTTTTGAAGAATTATGTAAAAAGCCGCGTGGTTTGATTTTGGTGACAGGCCCTACCGGTTCGGGCAAATCGACGACGTTAGCGGCGATGATTAACCATATTAATCTGAACGAATACGCGCATATTTTAACGATTGAAGACCCTATCGAGTTTGTGCACGAAAGCCAGAAATGTTTGATTAACCAGCGGGAAGTGCATAGAGATACGCATGGGTTTAATGAGGCTTTGCGTTCGGCACTGCGTGAAGACCCCGATATTGTGTTAGTCGGTGAGATGCGCGATTTAGAGACGATTCGTTTGGCATTGACTGCTGCCGAAACCGGGCACTTGGTGTTTGGTACTTTGCATACAACTTCAGCCGCTAAGACGATTGACCGTATTATCGACGTGTTCCCGGCGGCAGAAAAAGATATGATTCGCGCGATGTTGTCAGAATCGTTGCAAGCGGTTATTTCGCAAACGTTATTGAAAAAAATTGGCGGTGGTCGTTGCGCTGCGCATGAGATTATGGTTGGTACGCCGGCTATTCGTAACTTAATTCGCGAAGCTAAGGTGGCGCAAATGTATTCGGCGATTCAAACCGGGCGCAAAGATGGTATGCAAACTTTAGATCAGAATTTAAAAGAAATGGTGGATAAAGGTTTGATTAACGCCAAAACGGCTATGGTTAAAGCGGTTAACAAAGACATATTCATGTGAGGGTATTATGTTAGATAGTAATCCTATACTCGACCCCATTTTGGAATTAATGGTTAAAAAGAAAGCCTCTGATTTGTTTATCACAGCGGGCAGGGCGCCTACGATTAAAGTCGATGGTGATTTAGTCGAAATTTCTAAGCAGATTTTATCGCCTGAGCAGTCGTTGAAAGTTGTCAAGAGCATTATGACGCAACGGCAAATCAACGAATTTGAAAATACCAATGAATGCCAATTTGCGATAGGTGTTAAAGAGTTGGGGCGGTTTCGGGTTAGTGCCTTTATTCAACGCGATGCTGCGGGTATGGTGTTAAGGCGGATTGAGAATAATATTCCTACCGTTGAGGCGCTAAATTTACCGCCTATTTTGAAAAATTTAATCATGGAAAAGCGTGGTTTGTTGATTTTTGTCGGTGCAACCGGTACGGGTAAATCAACGTCATTAGCAGCGTTAATTCGGCATCGCAATGAAAACAGCAGCGGTCATATTATTACCATTGAAGACCCGATTGAATATCAACACCAGCATTTAGGCTGTATTGTCACGCAACGTGAAGTCGGTTTAGATACTGAGTCTTATGAAATTGCGTTGAAAAACACCTTACGGCAAGCGCCGAATGTGATTTTAATCGGTGAGACTGTCTCTTATACACATCTCCGAGCCCACG
>CAWUNX010000440.1:0-2778 GCA_963923905.1 uncultured Methylocucumis sp. | reverse complement strand
ACACAAGGAGTATCGTCGGCAGCGTCAGATGTGTATAAGAGACAGATTCTCAAGTGATCATTTATGGGAATCAACAATTTTGAAGCTCAGTTACTGTTAAATTACCCAAAAACAAATAAAAATACATAACCTATTGTTTTTAATTATGTTGATAGTTCTGAATTACTGAGTTGATTAGAGGTTTATGCTAATTGTAACGTTTAGTACTACTATAGACAGGTTTTATATATCGTTTTCAATTCAATGAGAGTCGTTATGAATACTCGTTCGTCATTAGCCCATGTTGATTTTACTCGCCAGACGTTTTGCTTGCTTGGTTTACCTTTTGACGCGCTGACGATGCCAGCGATTATAAACACGCTTAAACAAGCAATAGCGCAACGCCAACCTTGCTTTTTATCGACGCCTAATTTGAATTTCTTAGTCAATTGTTTAGGTGATACGGCGTTTAGAAATTCTGTTTTGGTAAGCGACTTAAGCATTGCGGATGGTATGCCGATTGTTTGGTTGGCTAGGCTATTAGGCTTACCAATTACTGAACGTACTTCAGGCTCAGATTTATTTGACTGTTTACGCAACAGTCCGGAACGGCTCCACGTATTCTTTTTAGGGGGCATGGATGGAGTTGCAGAAACCGCATGTCGCGTGTTAAACGCCGATTCTACAAGCGGTATAAACGCAGTAGGGTATTTGTCGCCGGGGTTCGGCTCTGTTGCAGACATGAGTACTGACGAGATTATTCATACAATCAATGCAACACAGGCCGATTTTTTATTAATTGCGTTAGGCGCTAAAAAAGGCCAAGCATGGGTTATGCATAATCGGCATAAATTAAATGTGCCAGTAATGAGTCATCTAGGTGCGGTGGTTAATTTTGTTGCCGGCCATGTGACTCGTGCACCTAAATACGTTCAGCGCTTGGGTTTAGAATGGCTGTGGCGTGTTTATCAAGAACCTGCATTATGGCAACGTTATTACCATGACGGCTTAAGGTTTTTAAAGTTACTACTATTAAATGTTATGCCTTATTGGTTTTGGCAGCAAACCCATAGACCCTTGTTAGCCCAAACCGAACCGGCAAAAGTCGATATTATAGAGCAATCTGGCGCGGTAGCATTGGTTCTATCAGGCCCTTGCACCCATGCGACTATTGAGCCAATAAGGCAAGCATTAACCCGCATTGCCACCCGCTATTCAACGATAAGTTTTGATTTAGCCAAGGTTTCTGTGATTGATTCAGGCTTTATTGGACTGTGTATGCTGGCGTATAGCCACTGTTTCAAGCAAGCGGGTGAATTGGTCTTTTTGAATATAAGTTCTGAGCAGCGCCGGATTTTTACTTGGCACTGTGCTGAGTTTTTGTTAACACACAAGGATTATTAATAATGCAATTATCCCAAAAGCAAGCGTGGCGATTTGGCTGGCTAAATTGGTTGTTATTGGCTGCTGGGTTGGTGACAGTATTGTTAGGCTTTGCTGATGGGTTGTCAGAACTTCTCACGCGCTGGGATAAGCAAGAAGAATATAGCCACGGCTATATGATTCCATTGATTACGCTGTATTTTATTTGGCAACGTAAGCCATTATTAGAAAAAACCGATTTTACCCCAACCTGGTGGGGGGTCACATTGGTTGCTTTAGCGGTTTTTAGCTGTTTGATTGGCGAAATCAGTGCCATGTATTTGCTGATTCATTACGGTTTTGTGCTGATTTTAGTCGGCATGGCTTGGGCTATGATGGGATGGCCTGCGCTGAAAATCGTGTTGATACCGTTATTATTATTGTTATTTGCTATACCGATTTCTTATTTTTTGGAGGCGCAATTATCGGCAAACTTACAATTATTATCGTCTAAATTAGGCGTGTATTTTATTCGTTGGTGTCAAATACCGGTTTATTTAGAAGGTAATTTAATCGATTTAGGCAGTTATAAATTACAAGTCGTTGAAGCATGTAGTGGCTTGCGTTATTTGTTTCCGCTCATGAGTCTAGGCTTTATTTGTGCGTATATGTTTGATACGACACTTAACCGGCGTGCGATTGTGTTTTTATCGACGATTCCAATTACGCTGTTAATGAACAGCTTTAGAATTGGCATGATAGGGCTGTTAGTTAATTACTTTGGCATTGCGATGGCAGAGGGCTTTGTTCATGACTTCGAGGGTTGGGTCGTATTCATGGCATGTCTTGGCTTATTAATCATTGAAATGATGCTATTGATTCATTTTAGCCAAGATAAGCGTTCGTTTAGTGAAGTCTTTGGCTTAACCGCTCATGAAGCCAATGCCTCCTCTATGATACAGCGCCCCGTCGCTAAGCCTTTTATTGCTGGGCTAGTCTTAATATCGCTGGCGAGTATTTCTATTCATATGCTGGGTAAGCGTGAAGAAGTGATTCCTTCACGTAAACTATTTGTCGATTTTCCTATGGCTATTCAAGGGTGGCACGGTAAACAAGAGAGTTTAGGTGCGAATGTATTAGATACGTTAAAACTCACCGATTACGTGCTAGCAGACTATCAAGATCAAGCGGGTAAACTGGTGAATTTTTATATTGCGTACTATGCGACACAACGTAAAGGCGAATCGCCACATTCACCACAAGTGTGCATTCCAGGTGGTGGCTGGGAAATTAGCGCTTTGTCGCGTAGCGAGTGGAATGCGATGCCGTTTAATCGCATTGTGATAAAAAAAGGTGATGTTAAGCAAATCGTCTATTATTGGTTTCAGCAGCGTGGTCGTATCATTGCTAATGAGTATTTAATGAAATGGTATTTAT
>CAWUNX010000439.1:0-2791 GCA_963923905.1 uncultured Methylocucumis sp. | reverse complement strand
GCTCGGAGATGTGTATAAGAGACAGGCTCATTGTCCAAACGTCCAGCGCGGAAGCTTTTTCCTGACTCAACAGCGGTAACAATAACGCTAGCTGGGCTAAATAACATTGGGTCGATTTTAAAGAAATCGTATTGATATTCTTTAAAAACCTTGGCAAACGGCTTGCCATAATCTTTTGAGGTCGAGCTAGGTAATTGATTGGCTAATTGCTCGGCATCAGCATCACTGCCTTTAACAAATAACTGCACTAAGCCTGCAAATAAAATAGCGTCATTAGTGCGTCCCATCGCTTGCACAAAATCAGGATGAGGCGGACAAATAGGCGCGCTACCGCAGCCGTCGATAATATTATCTAAAGCAAAATGCAACGCATGAGCTTTATGCATAGCGACTTCCAACACCCGCCCTACAACTTGTACGCATCCTGCTAAACTGCTAGTTGGCGTGACAATAATGGTTAATTTATCGCCTGAAACACCACAGGCGGCGGCGACTTTTTCGACAATGGCCAAAGGTGGCACTTTGTCATTTTCAATGACTAATACCGTTTCATCATATCGGTCTTGATAAGCCAATTCGCTATACAACTCTTCTACCGGCTGTGTCACGCCTTCTTTGGTTTTGGTAGCCATAGCCCTGGCAGGCCCTGAACCTAAGGCGTAATATTTTTCATGCGCTAAACTCCAACCGGCATATTGACTGCCTAAGCAGGCTAATACCGGATTGCTGGTATGCACGTTTACCGTCAAGGGCCATTGCTCGGTATACGCACTGTGTGACAATGAAACCGAACCTAAACCGCCTAAACAAATTTCTGTAATCAATCGGCCTACTTCTAAACCACCTGGCGCATTGATACCGGCATCAATTAACGTGCTGCCGTTTGCTAAAGTTTCAACGCCAACTCTTAATGCGTCGGCATTAGCGATGATTTTTTTTACGATAGGTTGAGCGTGCTGATTGACGCTAGCGTGGTATTGCATTGAGTCTCCTGAGTAAGTTGAGTAAGAAGAGTAATAGATAACTGTTGTAACCGGTTTAATACATGCTCCGGCGTATTAGCGTGCGCAATCATACTACAAATGGGCTGACCTTGGCGGCATTTAACACCCGCTTTTGGAATGTCTCTGCACTCTACCGGCCAGTTGCAAGACGCAGGAATCACTAGGTCTTGACTCGCATAGAGCAACTGATAAGCGCTATAACCCGCAAAGCGGACACGATAAGACAATGCGACGCGACCGTAGATATGATTCAACAATAAACGCTCATCATAAAGTTGCATACTAGCTGACAATCTTGGATTAATCTCCAATACAAACAACTCATCGCCGTGTTGAATAAAATCGACTGAATTTAACCCCGTTAAGCCGAAAATAAGCGTTAACTGAACAAGCCAGCGTTCTACAAGTCGCCGTTGTCTAACTGATAAATCACCACCACTGTTAATAATACCGGCAAATAAAAACTCATGCTCAGGCGTGGCTTGACACCACTGCGTGTTATAGCCTAACACCTTAGCGTGTTTACCATCGGCGATAAATAAAGCGGTGCGGCAAACACCCAGTTGATACGCTTGCCAATACTTATCCTGTCCGACCTGCTGCGCTTGGCCCGCGCGAACAACCCCCAACCCACCCTGCCCGAGCATAGGCTTAAGCAAACCGGGGCGTTGTAAACTAGCTTCGCTAAAACACGTCTCTGGAAAAGGAATGCCTAAATCCGATAACACCGCAAAAAAATTCGGCTTATCATAAATGCGGGTAAACGTAGTCACGGAATTACCGGCTAGCCTATAGTGTTGCGCCAACCAAGCCAGACTGTCTGGGTAATACTCAAAGCCACTGCCATACACAACGTGTTTGACCGTTGGGTTATCCGCTTTAATCTGAGCAAGCGCAGGCGCTAACTCATTTAAACTTAAATCCGCAATCGTCACGACGCGTTCGGCACAGTCATAGGTATCGACATCGCCATAACAATCAATGACTAGCGGTGTTAAACCTAGGCGCTTAGCAGCTTGCGCGATAAATCGACCGGATTGAGCAATAATTAATAACGGTTCGTGGGGTTGGAGCATATTCCAGAACTTCTCTATAAAGAAACGATAACGCGATAATGTTTTTTACCAAAATGCACAATAAAACGCCTAATTTAATCTGTATAGGCTTGCTAAGTATGGATACTGTAATGCTTAAAACGGGTTTTCCCGCACTTGATCGAGCAATTTCGGCTTAGCCTGAGCTAAATTATGTGAAGTATCTTGCATAAATTTTAGGATGTGCTAGATTTTGCCAACATTCTGAAAGAAAAAAAATTTTAATGTTTAAAGAATTATTTAGCCAAACTGATGATGCTAGGTTTTACGTCACACGGTTGGCTAATTTATGTTGGGTATATTAATCACTCAGACTTGGAGAAAACATGTCAATTTCATTTGAACCCAAAAGCATTCAGTTTTCTATCAAAAATGCTCATGCTCTCGCCCTTTGTTCTAACTTAGCGTATGAGTCTGATAAAAC
Organism: uncultured Methylocucumis sp.; assembly: GCA_963923905.1. Taxonomy (GTDB): domain Bacteria; phylum Pseudomonadota; class Gammaproteobacteria; order Methylococcales; family Methylomonadaceae; genus Methylovulum. The sequence continues at coordinate 269 of CAWUNX010000439.1, read as the reverse complement.
CATTCAAGATAAGCTATCTCAGCATGGCTTTCAATCAAGATTTATTGAGCGTAGAGATACGCAAGCCTTCATTGCTTACAACAACTTAGCAATCGTTTTATCTTTTAGAGGTACAACAAATATCCAAGATTGGATGACGAATTCAGATTTATTATTAACTTCTGTTCGTTCTGGCACAGGAAAAGTTCATGGAGGTTTTTTGCGTGCTCTTTGTGTGGTATGGGACGATATTTTACAAATTATACTCCACGCGTTTAAGAATTCGGTTT
>CAWUNX010000438.1:0-2798 GCA_963923905.1 uncultured Methylocucumis sp. | reverse complement strand
TCACCCTTCTTAAATTTTAAGACTGGGGGTTTTAAATTTCGGAAATAGCCTTACCGGATTGATATGGCTTATAAGCCCGAAAAGCGGCTAGCGGTTCGTGCCTCGTATGTGTCAGAACGCTTGCCGTTACCGGCGGCAGCCGATAAACACACCGTCAGTATTAGCACTGCGCAAGCTTGGAAGCGTCAGGCAAAATTGCAAGGTGATGACTGGGATAAGGCGCGTAGTGCCAGTCGGTTAGCGGCGGGTGGTTTAGGCGACATCACGGCTCAGCTGTTAGAAGATTTTGCGCTGTTATTTCAATCAACACTGGAAGAATTAAAGAGCGCTCAGATTGGCCCTTTAGAAAAAGCCGAGGCGATTGCTAGGCTGTCCGATTCGTATAACAAAACGATGAAAGCGGCCAGTGCCAGTTCACCTAAGCTGTCGGAACTGGCGATTGCCTTTAAAGTGTTAGACCGCTTTGCGCAGTTTGTTAAGACACATTCACCCGATGATTTACCACGTTTTGCCGCTTTGTTAGAGCCATTCGCCGCCGATGTGACGGCAGAGTTTAGTGCATGAGTGCGTTATCAGAAAAAGCCTTTTTAAAAGAGATTGCTGAGTTATCACGCGCGTTGCGCCGTGATATTGATGCGTTCGCCAATGGCTTAGATGCCCGCCCTGAAGCCATTGCTGAGCGTCGCCGTCGCGTATTATTAGGCGATTTTACTTTTTTTGCCTATACCTATTTCCCGCATCACATTCGCGGCACGCCGTCGTTGTTTCAGGCGCATTTTTGCGACCGGTTTCCTAAACTGCTGGTTAATCCAGGTGGGGTAAGAGAGTGGTGGATTGCGCCGCGCGGCGAGGCTAAATCCTCGTTATTGACCAAAATCGGCCCGGTGTGGTGTGCCGTGCAGGCGCTGCTACAACAACCGGCCATTCGGGCGCAAATCGGCTGGCTAGGTGAGCCACCGCCGTTTATTGATTACATCGTGTTGCTGGGCGCGGAAACTAAACTGCCCACTAAGCTATTAGGCGTGATTAAAACTGAGTTGTCGGTCAATGCCGCGTTAGCGCTGGATTTTCCCGACGTAACAGGCCCAGGCCCGGTCTGGAAAGTGGGTGAGTTAGTCACTAAAACCAACGTAAAAATAGAACCGTTCGGGGCTGAGCAAGCGATTCGGGGTACGTTTCATGGTGCCGCCCGGCCTAAGTTGTTATTAGGCGATGATTTAATCACGGATAAAGAAGCGAAAAGCCCGACAGAGCGCGATAACCGTTGGGATTGGCTAGAGAAATCTATTGATTACCTTGGCCCGCCCGACGGCTCGGTGAAATATCTCGGTGTCGGCACGGTGTTGCATAAGGATGACCCGATTTCTCGCGCCAAAAAAACCATTGGCCATCGCGTCCATCATTTTAAAGCCATTGAGCAATTGCCGACGAGAATGGATTTATGGGAGCAATGCGAGGCGTTGATGCGCAATGAGGATAGGCGAGTGGAAGCCGATGCTGAGGATCAGGTATTGCCGTTGACCGCGTTGCCATCGTATCAGTTTTATCAGCGTCAGCAACGCGTGATGGAAGCTGGGGCTATTGTGTCCTGGCCGTCCGTGCGCTCGCTGTATGTGTTGATGCGGGCACGCGCTAAGTCGCGTAAAGCCTTTGCCACTGAAATGCAAGGCGAACCGCGTACCGATGACGAACTGGTGTTTAGTGATATTCAGTTTTGGGTGCAGCGCTTGCCGCATTGGTTGTTTTTCGGCGCGTGTGACCCGTCGATGGGCAAAGGCGAAACCTCAGACCCTAGCGCGATTTTAATCGGTGGTTATGATTGCGATAAGTTAAAACTGTATATCATTGAGGCCGCGATTAAGCGCCGAGTCCCTAGTAAATTAGAGGCCGATTTAATCGCTTATCAGCGTCAATATCGCTGCCAAGCCATTGGCTTTGAAAATAACAATGCCTACGAACACATGCGCACGTCGTTTATTGCCACCGCTCAACGCAACGGTGTGGTGTTGCCGTTGGTGGGCGTGACCGCCACCGTCCCGCAAGAAGTCAGAATCGAGTCTTTAGAGCCGTTTATTAATGGCGTAGACGCGACGATTTTGTTTCATGCGGAGCTGACGCAGTTATTAGACGAGCTCGCCACCTTCCCCGATGCGCAACCGGGTCATCATTATGACGGCTTGGTGGCGTTGCAGATTTTGTATGTCCTCGCGGTGTCGCGCGCAGGCGGTATCCCTAAAATTATGTCTCGCAAACCTCAGCGCTTTGTGTTGCCGGAGTCGTAAATGTTTAAAACCTTATCATCCGCCGTTAAACGTGCTTTAGGCTTTGAGATTGCCTCGCGTCACACCGACCCGATGCAGCTTAGCGCGTTGCCGTTTTTGCCGAATCCTGACCCGATTTTGCGCAAATTAGGCAAAAGCCAAGAGGTGTTTGACGCCATTATGATGGACGCGCATGTCATCGGTGAGTTAAGACCACTGCGCGCAACCTTGCTTAATTTTGAATGGCGCTTAGTCGCCGGTGGTGAACGGCCGCAAGATTTACAAGCGTTGGCCTTAGCTGAAAGCATTATGGCACGACCGCCAGCACCAGGCATGGCGTGGTCTGATGTGTTTTGGAATATGCATGAAGCGGTATTGCGCGGCCAGCGTATTCATGAAGTCGTCTGGCGTTTAGATAATGGTCAGCAAGTACCCGATCAAGTCATTGACCGCGAGAACCGGCGTTTTGTCTATGATGTCGATAATCAGTTACGCGTATTAACCCGTGAATCTCAGGTAGAAGGCGTTCCGGTTGAT
>CAWUNX010000437.1:0-2799 GCA_963923905.1 uncultured Methylocucumis sp. | reverse complement strand
GTGGCGGTATTCACTTAATTCGAGGTAATTTAGGCCGAGGAATTTCCAAAGTCTCTGCTGTTAGCGAAGACCACCAAATTGTTCAAGCACCCGCCGTAGTATTCGATGACCAAAGCGAGTTACTAGCAGCGTTTAAACGTGGCGAGTTAGATAAAGATTTTGTCGCTGTTATTCGCTTCCAAGGCCCTAAAGCGAATGGTATGCCGGAATTACATAAATTAACTCCGGTACTTGGTTCTCTACAAGACCGTGGCTTTAAAGTGGCGTTATTAACCGATGGTCGTATGTCAGGCGCATCCGGCAAAGTACCCTGCGCGATTCACATGTATCCAGAATGCGCTAATGGTGGACCACTAACTAAAGTGCGTAACGGCGATATGATTTCCCTTAATATTAAATCCGGCGAGGTTAATGTTCTCATAGATGCAGCCGAATTTGACGCGCGCAGTGTTGAGCTGAATCCGACGAACTCGCATCACTATGGTATGGGACGAGAATTATTCGGCGGCTTTAGACAAGGTGCAGGCACGGCAGAAACCGGTGCTAGCAATTTATTCGTTATCGACTAACCCACTAAAACACATGACATTATCACACTGGAAAGTACAACCCAAAAACGTATTAAACGCTTGCCCGGTCATGCCGGTCATGGTTATTCCCAACCTCGACGACGCCGTGCCCTTAGCGCAAGCATTAGTCGATGGTGGCATTAACGTCTTAGAAATCACCTTGCGCACACCGGTAGCCTTAGACGCGATTAAAGCGATTGCCAGCCAAGTCAACAACGTCATTGTTGGCGCCGGTACGGTCACCACGCCTGAGCAATTAAAAGCCGCCGAAGCAGCTGGTGCCGTCTTTGCGATTAGCCCAGGTTTAACGCCAACGCTATTAAATGCCGCTGTAAACACTCAAATTGCGTTAATTCCAGGCATCGCCAGTTTGTCGGAACTGATGCTAGGCATGGAATATGGCTTAGACCATTTTAAGTTTTTCCCTGCTGAAGCGGCCGGCGGTATTCCTATGTTAAAAGCCATTGCCGGCCCTATGCCGAACATACGCTTTTGCCCAACCGGTGGAATCTCACCCGATAACTATCAAGCCTATTTAGCGTTAAGCAATGTCGCTTGCGTAGGTGGCTCTTGGCTAGCGCCTAATGATGTAGTCAAAGCCAAAAATTGGGCAAAAGTTACTGAGTTAGCTCAACACGCGATTGCCAACGCCAAATCGGTTTAACCATAACAACGTTTGTACATTAACCTTCTAAAACAGCGAGAAGACCCATGACCAACCCACGCACTCTTAGTTTAAATGAGAACGCTCAGACTTTATGTGAATTACCTGTTTTAACCGGCTCAATAGGCCCGAATGTCGTTGATGTACAAGCGTTATATAGAGATACCGGCATGTTTACCTACGACCCTGGCTTTAATTCAACAGCCAGTTGTCGCTCGTCCATTACTTATATCGACGGTGAACAAGGTATTTTGCTGTATCGAGGTTATCCCATCGAGCAATTAGCAGAGCAATGTAATTTCTTAGAAGTCTGTTATTTAATCTTAAACGGCGAATTGCCTAACGAAAAAGAACTCGCCGAGTTTCAATACAACGTCACCATGCACACCATGGTGCATGACCAATTAACCAATTTCTTTAAAGGTTTTAGACGTGACGCGCATCCTATGGCGATTATGGTAGGCGTAGTAGGTGCATTATCAGCGTTTTACCACGATGCGTTAGACATACGCTCAAAAAGCGATAGGGAGATTAGCGCGATACGCTTAATCGCTAAAGTACCAACTATTGTTGCCATGTGTCATAAATACAGCACCGGTATGCCGTTTATGTATCCACAAAACAAATTAAGTTATGTGGAAAACTTTTTACGCATGATGCATGCAACCCCTTGCGATGACTATGTCGCTAACCCCGTTTTAGTTCGCGCATTAGACCGTATTTTGGTATTACATGCCGACCATGAACAGAATGCCTCAACCTCAACGGTACGCTTAGCCGGCTCCAGTGGTGCTAACCCGTTCGCCTGTGTCACTGCCGGTATTGCTTGCCTTTGGGGCGCTGCACATGGTGGGGCTAATGAAGCCGTGTTAAATATGCTAGAAAAAATTGGCGATGTCTCGCGTATCCCAGAATACGTTAAAAAAGCCAAAGACAAAAACGACCCGTTCCGCTTAATGGGTTTTGGTCACCGAGTCTATAAAAACTACGACCCACGCGCCAAACTGATGCGGCAAACTTGTCATGAAGTACTAAACGAATTAGGCTTGCAAAACAATAAATTATTCGAGCTAGCGATGGAATTAGAACGTATCGCGCTAGAAGACGATTATTTTATTGAGAAAAAGCTCTACCCTAACGTTGATTTTTATTCTGGCATTGTCTTACATGCTTTAGGCATCCCGACCAACATGTTTACTGCGATGTTTGCGATGGGTAGAACCGTAGGCTGGATTGCGCATTGGGACGAAATGATTGCCGACCCTGAGCAAAAAATTGGCCGCCCTAGACAGTTATACACCGGCGCCATTCGCCGTGATGTGCCTGCGAATCATAGGAAATCGACGATTTAAGCCGGTACTGTTGAGACATTACGTTGGGCGCATGTTATTGTGCCCAATGCGTGATAGCACACCCTATCTAAAAATCGAAAGTTTGACCGTTTAAAGTATATAAACAACGCAATTATCACATCAGCCAGAAAACCATCAAATCTGGACTCTTAACACTAAAGACAATAACACTGTCTGCTTACTCTCTACACAATGTCATAAACCCTACAATCAC
>CAWUNX010000436.1:0-2833 GCA_963923905.1 uncultured Methylocucumis sp. | reverse complement strand
CGTTTTACCAAAGCCCTAAAGCAGAATCGGGTGAAGAAAAAATAGAAAACTTAAAAGAATTAGTCAGCGCCGCACGCGCGTTTAGTTTAGAGCAATATCCTGATGAAGTGTTTAGCGAACTCGATATGTTTCTAGCACATGCCTCATTAGAATCTGGCGACAGCCAAGCTGACGAGCATACCGACGCTGTGCAGTTAATGACTTTACATTCAGCTAAAGGGTTAGAATTTAAGCAGGTCTTTATCGTGGGCATGGAAGAAGGTTTATTCCCTTCACAACAATCACTAGAAGATGTCAAACGCATAGAGGAAGAACGTCGGCTGTGCTATGTAGGCATAACACGGGCTATGCAGGAATTGTATTTAACCTATGCCGAATCCAGACGGCTCTATGGCCGAGCGACATCGGCTAACCGCTCGCGCTTTATCCGAGAATTACCCGATGAATGCTTACGCGAAGTGCGTATGCGTGGCAACATAGAAAGCCAACCCGTCATCAAACAAAAATCACCCTCGCCTTTTGCTGCCAGCATGAGCCAGTTTAAGCTGGGACAGCGAGTCGTTCATGCAACCTTTGGTGAAGGCGTTATTCTTCAAATCGAGGGCGAAGGCGCGCAAGAACGTTTGCAAATTAACTTCGCAGGAAAACAAGGTCAGCATGTCGGCGTTAAATGGTTAATGGTGGCCTATGCTAAGCTGGAAGTATAACGCTCGGTATCACAGCAGCTCGGCTTAAAACACCCTTAGCGGTGATTGACAATACCATGCCCTCTATTCATGTAATTTCGCTAGCAATGCGGTATCTATCTTGCACTCACCGACTTCTGGGTGGTCCTTAACGTGTTGCTCAAAATCACGGTAACTCGGTGCTTGAAAAGCAATGCGATTAATTTTACCGGCAGAAAACTCAAACTCCAATGCGCCACCTTTTGCTCTAGGACTGTTGGCCTGCGTGGCAAATAATAAAATGCCCGTATTAGCAGAAGGCTTATCCAGTTGTTCGGGAATAATGCGCGCGCAGCTCAGCTCGCTAATAGCTAAACCGGATAGCACTTGCGCTAATTGCTGTGCCGTAATAATAAGGCCTGCACCGGGTATCACTGGAGCAGGCGTTGGTGCAGATGCTGTCGCTTCAGGTGAAGTACCCGCAGTCGATACAGTCGGAGCAACCACGGCTTGTTGTGGTTGTAATAGCGTTTCTAAACCAAACGCGCCGAGACGATTTTGTAACAATACCGTACCCTCGCCTTGCTCAACACTGCTCAGCAACGGATAAAGCTGGCTTGCCATTTCTGCCGGTTGCGTTTGTTTCAAAACGGCGACAAGTTGACGTTCAATCGCCTGTAACGGAGCAAAAAATTGGGCTTTTTTCTGACTAGTATCGCCCATTTGCCCCCAATCCGTGTCATTGTTAACAGATAAGCCCATCGCTTTCATCACGTTATAGTCTTCTGTCACTAAGCATTGGGCGAAATTTTTACTGCGGTATTTTTGCAAGGTTTTAGTGTTGACGGACTCGTCTTGGACTTTTTGCGCTGAAATATTGTAATTAAGCCAATCTGCGCTGTTACCCAAGAAATAATAAAGATAGGCATTCCGGTCAAACTTGTTAAATCCTAAGTCTTTTAACACGCGTTTTAACTTACGGCATTGGCTATGCACGTCGTCGTAATTCTGCCAATCAGGGGTTAAATTGGGTTTTTCAGGATGATTTGATTGTTCAATCAATTGCTGTAAATTAATATCACCGGACGCGGATTTGACCGGCGTCGCATTAATTTCAGCCCACGACAAATCATGTGCGTCAGGAAGGCCATTGGCCTTCATCTTTAAAAACAACGACGGCGTAAGCTCAGGGTAAAGCTTTAATTCACCAAATGGCTTAGCCTCTGTGCCTAATAGACTGAGTCCCCCTTCAGCAACGACATTAATTTTGAACACCGTGTCTTTTAACATCCCGGTCGTATTAGCATAACTCACAAACGGCGGCATAGTATGGGATTCGGTGCTTTGACTCACGTTAGGTGACGTCACGCTGGTTGTTTGATTTTGCGGATTGGCATTAAACCATTGCCCGGCAACTTGGCCTAATACCGCGACGCCCATGCCTACACCGGTAAACGCTAATAAACTACTGGCAGTAGTGACATTATTGACCACTTTAGCCGTATCGACATCGCTACTGCTATAAGCATAAAGACTGTAATCGACCGAGGTGTCTTTTCCAACATCTAATCGCAGCCATGGCGTTAAATAAAGCTTTTTAGCATCGAAGGTGTAATTACAACTTCCCGCAGTGGTTTGATAAGAATAGCCAGGTACTTCATTACTCAACTTTAGCCGAGTATTTTGCACTTTAAAAATTAGCGCTGAGGACAAGTTATTTTTTTTAAACGATGAAGATAAGTTATCGCACTGCTGCTTAATCACATTTTGCCCTTTTGCCTCAAAATCCGACACTAAGCGCACATAGAAATCATCGCCGTCAATGCTGGCAAAGCCTGGTAATGCTTGAAAAGAACGGGTATGCGTCGCTTGTTTATTATCTGTATTGGTCTCAGCGTCAGGATAGTCCACAGCAATTTGTTGAGTCTGGCATCCGGTCAAAATAACAGCAATGCAAAAGCTAAGTTTTATCAATGGCAGGCGAGAAATAAGCATAAGATTGGTTTAGCAAAGTTTAAGTGTGAACACGGAAAATCAGCGACGTGTTAATGCCACCAAAAGCAAAATTATTGCTCATAAAGTAATCGCATTGAAATGTGCGAACAGCGTTTTGAATATACTCCACGCGTTTAAGAATTCGGTTTTTCAGCAAACAACTGAAAGCGTAA
>CAWUNX010000435.1:0-2833 GCA_963923905.1 uncultured Methylocucumis sp. | reverse complement strand
GTTGTTTGGCGCAGTTTAAATCATTTTTAACTAGATATGGGGTGCGGAATGTCGGATTAACACATTGCCTAACCACTCTTGCTGATTAAAGTCAGCCCAACGCGCTGAACTCAGCGTCGTTTGGTTTACTTCAGAAAAACTCATTTGTGCTAATAACTCATTAGATAAGGTGTTATGACGTGTAAAGGCTTGGTCAATATGACCTATCCAAATCTTTATATCGCTATCAGCCGTGACATAGCTTAAATACGCTTTATCAACGATAACATCGGTTGCAAACTCAAAGACCACAAAGTTATTTTGCCCTTGATTGTCAACCGTGTGACTAGAACTACCACCACTACCTTCCTTCTTATCAGTAACACCTAAACCGCCACTGTAATTGCCTAACCATGCCGAACTAAACACACCAGTGATTTTATCTTGACTAAAGGCGCTTGCGTGCAAGGCAATGCCGTTGGCCTTAAAGCTTAATAAATTGCCATCAGGTCCATCGGTCGCTGAACAACCTTTAAAAGTATAGGTAAAACACGTTTTTGACGGTATCGTTAACCCTATATCCACATCCAGATTTTTGCCACCTACTGCCAATGTCACCGAATCGGTAATCCCTGTCGTGCGGCTAGCGTCGGAATCTAAACGCTCATTATTACCTTGATTGGCTAGCGTAAAGCTCATGCCATCCGGCGCAACGGCTTGTACACGATAAGTGCCTGCCGCTAATTGATTAAACTCATAATGCCCTAACGCATCGGTCACCGTTGTTGCCAACAGTGCGCCGCTAGTGTTCAACAACTTGACGGCAACACCGGCTACCCCTGGTTCATCACTTTCTTTAAGCCCATTCGCATTGCGGTCATACCAAATACTATCACCTATCAACGCCGATTTTACTTGTGGCGGTTGACTCATATCGAGTAAAAAAGTATCGCTAGCCGTTAAACCTAAAATATCAGTCGCCGTTACGATGACATTTAAACTACCTATACCCGGCGCTATACCACTAAACTTCTGTGTCGCAGCATCAAAACTTAACCAACTCGGCAAGGGAGAACCATCTGCTAATCGTGCGCTCAACGTTAACACATCGCCGGTATCTATATCGGCAAACGTAGCAGCGGGTACGGTATAAGCCCACGTCGCGCCGACTTGTAACGCCTGGTCTAAAAGTGGCTGCACTAACACCGGCGCATCGTTATTACCCGTTATGCGAATAGTAAGCAGACCTGATGCCGTGTTTATACCATCGCTAACGCTATAACTAAACGCATCATCTAACTGCTGCCAAGCCGGTAGCGCCTGCACAATAAGCTGCTCGTTGTTTAGCGTGTAATGATAAACACCCTCGGCGTCGAGCTGTAATTGCCCATAAACACTCTGACTAAGTTCTGGCGAAGTGACGCGTAACACCGTATTCGCATCGATGTCGCTATCGTTCACCAGCACATTACCGCCTGCTGTAGTCGTTAAATCTTCTTGCACCGCTTGAGTATCATTTTCAGCCACCGGACTATCATTCGAACCTAAAATGGTCACCGTTAACATCGCTTCAGCCATTAGCGGTTTCACGCGATTATCATCGCTAATTTGGTAGCTAAGCTGTTCGGTCAAGTGCTGATTTACGTTTAACGCTTGAATACTAGGCAAGTTATTATTGAGTTGATAGTTGACCTCGCCGGTTGCCGAAATCGACCAGACACCGTAAAGCCCTGCCACGGTAGCCGCTGTTGTCAGCGAAAGCGTATCATTGAGGTCAGCATCACTGTCATTGCTTAAGGCATTAATAGTCGCCGTCAATAGCGTGTCTTCTTGTACCGTCAATGCATCATCAACTGCAACAGGGGCATGGTTATCTAAGGCTGCAACAATATCCTCATCCGTAATCGTCGTGCCATCACAAAAACGGAATCGCTCAATTTTATGCGCCTCAATAAACCACTGGCTAAGCACCATGCGTTCTTGAGTGTCTTGCAATGTGACCACTAAATCATCGTCTTGCCGAGAAAATAAAACCTCTGCCAAGCTTAAATGGTCGTTAAAGCGAACTTGATCATCACCACCGTCATCAACCACACTATCATTGCCAAATCCTTTAGCAAACACATACCAATCATTACCTAGGCCGCCCAATAAACTGTCATCGCCGCCTGCACCGGTTAACGTATCAGCCCCTAAATCACCTTCCAGCCAATTAGCCTGTGCGTTGCCACGCAGCAAATTATCAGCCTCATTGCCTATACCGGTTACCGCGCTCGCCACCAAATCCAAGTTTTCAAACTCAGGACCTAAGCTGTAAAAACTCAAAAAACTACGCACCGTATCAATACCAGCATCAAGCTCCTCGGTCACCACATCACTTACATTATCGACAAAGTAAACATCATTACCCAAACCACCCGCCATGGTATCTGCGCCTAAACCACCATCAAGCCGGTTATTACCCGCATTACCGAATAGCACATTAAAATCATCGTTGCCAATCACATCGACATTGGCAGAACCCGTAAAATACAACGCTTCAACATGCGCAGGTAACGTTAAGCTCACCGAACTAGAAATACTATCGTAGCCTTCATCGGCGGCCTCAATCACAACATCTGAGATAGAGGTTAACGATGGTCCGGCATCATCATCGCCACTACCAAAATGGCATTCGCTAAACGTAGTAGGAATTAACACCGTCATGCTGCCATCCACGATATACACATCGTTGCCGCTACCACCCCGCATCGTGTCTAAACCAGCGCCACCGTCTAAATAATCATCATTGACGGTGTTTAACCAATACCGTTCGGCATGATTACTGAGTGGCATTAATAATTTCAACCACACG
>CAWUNX010000434.1:0-2914 GCA_963923905.1 uncultured Methylocucumis sp. | reverse complement strand
GTGGGCTCGGAGATGTGTATAAGAGACAGCTTCTAGTCTGTGTAAATAGGCTTGTAAGTCTTTTTTGTCTGCCCACGCCGTGCCGTAAATACGTTGTAACATCTCGTTATCTGAATTGCCGCGCCAGTACGCGCCGGCAATTTTCATAACTTTAAAGGCCGTTAGTTTACCGGTGCTAGGCACATGTGGGCCACGGCATAGGTCAATAAAATCGCCTTGCTGGTATAACGATATTTCTTGGTTTTCAGGAATAGAGGCGATAATTTCAGCTTTGTAAAATTCACCTTGAGCTTTGAAAAAACTAACTGCATCGTTTCTAGGCATGACTGAGCGTATAACAGCTAGGTCTTGCTCTGCCAGTTGTTGCATAGCGTTTTCAATCGCGATTAAATCATCGGGAGTAAACGATTTATGATATGAAAAATCATAATAAAAGCCGTTTTCGACCACGGGGCCAATAGTAACTTGGGCTTCTGGAAATAATTGCTTCACTGCTTGTGCTAATAAATGAGCACAAGAGTGGCGAATAATATCTAAGCCTTCGTTACTTTTTGCCGTAACGATTTCTACTGTTGCGTCATGTTCGATTATTGTGCTGGCATCTAGTAATTGACCATCGACTTTTCCGGCTAGCGTAGCTTTAGCCAAGCCCGTACCGATGGATTTAGCGATATCCATGATAGAAACTGCTTGGTCAAAAACGCGCTGAGAGCCATCCGGCAAGGTAATTACTGGCATGTTTGGCAGATGTTTTTAGGTTGCACAATAAAAAAAGCACTGCAATGCAGTGCTTTGAATCTGGTAGGCGCGATTGGACTCGAACCAACGACCCCCACCATGTCAAGGTGGTGCTCTAACCAACTGAGCTACGCGCCTGAAGTCTTAGTAACTTCGAGCTGCGCATTATACCAATTGAAATTTGTTTCGCAAGATTTATCGACGCTATTCGCAGCAAATATAATCAAGGCTAACCACATTTGCTTTCGCCGCAGTTTAAGCAGGTCATACAGCCGTCCATTAATACCATGGCTTTCGTGCTGCATTTAGCGCATAACACGGCTTGTTCCGGGAATTCGCTATCGTTAGACGCATTACCGTGTAGCGATTCAAATTCGCGGCGTTTTTGTGCTAGAAAAAGCTTGTGTTGATCGCTTAAATCTTCGGTTTTAATCATGCCTATGCTTTTAAGATGAGATTCTATCGCATAGCCAATTTCGGCGACTAGCGAAGGCATAAATACACCGCCTTTCTTAAAATAGCCGCCGCGTGGATCGAATACGGCTTTTAATTCTTCAACTAAAAAACATGCGTCACCGCCTTTACGAAACACGGCAGAGATAACGCGAGTGAGTGCTAATACCCATTGAAAATGCTCCATGTTTTTAGAATTAATGAAGATTTCATACGGACGGCGCTCTTCATGTTCAGTGCCTTCGTTTAAAATCATATCGTTAATGGTAATGTAAAGCGCGTGTTCTGAGTGAGGCGTTTTGATTTTGTAGGTAGAACCCAGCAAAACTTCAGGGCGTTCGACTTTTTCATGCATACTCTCTAAGTCGTTTTGCTGCGCGGCGTTTGTATCTACCTGGGGTAGAGGGTTATTGTTATTTAAGACTTTGTAACCGGTAATTTTTTTGTCGATTTTATAAGCCATGGCGTTCACTTAGATTTCTCGTTTGGATGGGTTGTAGGGCTGCTAGCGCAATACATAGATTTATGTACAGGCATTATAAACACAATATATTGTTATATGGTCTATATATTACCACAACATATTGAGTATGGAAGGAGCATTCAATTATTACGATTAATTTGACTGCTTTACTTAATATGTTTTGCTGGTAGTTTAATGGGGCATCAACTTAAATAAAAGGATAACATCATGATTAACAAAAAAATTTTTTTAATAGCGTTAATGTCGCTGGCAGTTGGTCAAGTATGGGCTTATGGTAGTAGCAGTGGTAGTAGCGCTACTGACTGTTTAAAGCCAACGTTTAGTGAATTTAAACCAGCCCAGAATACAAAAGTAGAACCAGGCGCGGCATTTTCATTTTTAGCCTCGGCAAATACTTATGTGGAATCTATACAGGTGACCGTAAAAGGTCGGCCCGTCGAAGTCGAGATGACGGTACAGAACCGAGGTTTATTGGTTTCGGGGCAGTTACCGGCTGAGCTGAGCAAGGAGTTTGCTCGTATCACCATCAATGCCGAAAGTGTTAACCGTTGTAAGGCTGATGCGGGTTGGTTAGTAGAAATTCAATGACCCAGTCGAGTAGGTCAAAATAGGCGGGTACATGCAAGCTCGGCGAATGCTCGCACCTAATTTAGTTGCAACATTGACATTTATTGCTAGTTATTGCTCTTTGCTTATTTGGGGATTTAATCAACCTGTCAGACATTCTGATGTGGTTGCTCCGTCGGCAATAGAGGTGGTGCTGTATATGGGTTGGCTACCATCGGGTGTGGTGGCGTTAGTCGTTTATATCGTTTTGTCTTTGTTAGTATATGCGCTACCGCGTCTGGTTTATTGTTGCGTTAGTGGACTTATCGTGCTGAGTTTGTTAGCTTTTCCTGTCGGTAATCAGGTGTACCAATCGACTTATAGCGAGAAAGCGTTATATCAACAAGCATTGGCGCAAGCTGCGCGAGTGCCGCCTGAGGCATTATTCAGTTATCTTGAGTCAGGGCCTAGGGAGATTCGAAAGCGGGCGTTTTTAGAACAATATGCGCAACGCACCGTACCAAGTTCATTTTCGGTAGATGATTTATCGGTGATTGAAACATTGTTGCGAGAAGCATTGACGGCATCGTCTGAAAATACTGATGTGGTGCAACCTTTGTTCCGTGATTGGCTATTAGCGGCGTTGGTGCATAAATAAATTGATGGTTATTCTGTCCCTATCACCATTTTCAT
>CAWUNX010000433.1:0-2921 GCA_963923905.1 uncultured Methylocucumis sp. | reverse complement strand
AAACGAACCATTTGATATTGCTATTCGCCGCTTTAAACGTGCTTGTGAAAAAGCAGGTGTATTGGCTGAGGTTCGTCGTCGTGAGTTTTACGAAAAACCTACCGCCGAGCGTAAACGTAAAGGCGCAGCAGCCGTTAAAAGACATTTAAAGAAATTAGCCAGAGAGCGTTATGCGCTAAAAAATCTGCGTCGTGGCCGCCCTGCTGCTTAATGGTTAGCGAATGGAACTGTTAACTGAGCGTATCAAGGACGAGATGAAAGCTGCGATGAAGAGCGGCGATAAAACGAGACTTGGTACTATCCGCTTGATTTTATCAGCGATAAAGCAAGTTGAGGTCGACGAGCGTATTACTTTGGATAATGACCGAACGCTACAAATATTAGACAAAATGCTTAAACAGCGTCGTGAATCCATTAAGCAGTATTCGGATGCTGGCAGAGATGATTTAGCGGCGATAGAAGAAGCTGAAGTTGCTGTTATTCAAAGTTTTATGCCGACGCCGTTAACCAAGCAAGAAATCGAAAGCATGATTCAAGCCGCTGTGCAGACATCAGGCGCCGTATCTATCAAAGATATGGGCAAAGTGATGGGTTTATTAAAAACACCCATGCAAGGTCGTGCTGACATGGCTGTCGTAGGCGCTAAAATTAAAGCAGCGTTATCCGGTTAAATCCTGTTGTTCGGGTGTGCTCATGTCTGGGAGAATACCCAAAGAATTTATTTCCGAGCTTTTAATGCGGGTTGATATTGTTGATGTTATCAACTCGCATGTTCCTTTAAAGAAATCGGGTGCTAATTATGTGGCCCGCTGTCCTTTTCATTTGGAGAAAACGCCTAGTTTCTCTGTTAGTCGTAAAAAGCAGTTTTTTCATTGTTTTGGTTGCGGCGCGAGCGGTAATGTCATTGGTTTTTTAATGGATTTTAATCGTCTGGATTTTGTCGAGGCGGTTGAAGATTTGGCGCTGTTTGCCGGTTTGCCAGTGCCTAAAGAAGAGGGGCTGGGCTATCGTGCTAATGTACCTAAGCTTAATGAGCTGCAAACCTTATTGGCTAGCGTGGCTGAATACTATATTGAGCAGTTGCGTGTGCAACAAGCCGGCAAGCAAGCGGTTGCTTATTTAAAAAAACGCGGCATTAATAGTCAGTATGCGACTGAATATAAGTTGGGTTATGCGCCGTTTGAGTGGCAAGAGTTAACAGATAAATTTAATCAGGATTTGCTGTTAATGGCGGGCGTTTTAGGTGTTAATGATGATGACAAGAGGGTGTACGGGCGATTTCGTCATCGTGTGATGTTTCCGATTCGCTCTAAGCGTGGCAATGTGATTGGTTTTGGTGGGCGTGTTTTAGATGATTCTATGCCCAAGTACTTGAATTCTCCCGAAACGGTCTTATTTCATAAAAGCCAAGAGGTTTATGGCTTATATGAATTATTGGCGAGAAATGCTAAGCCTGTGCGCATTCTGGTGGTTGAAGGTTACATGGATGTGATTGCGTTGGCGCAATTTGGCGTTGGCTATGCAGTGGCGGCGTTAGGCACGGCATTGACCGAGCAACATATTAACCTCTTGTTTCGCTTTAGTGCTGAGATAGTGTTGTGCTTTGATGGCGATAAGGCTGGGCGCATGGCGGCGTGGAAAGCAATGGATGTGTTGTTTCCTTGCTTAAAAGATGATAGGCAAGTCAAAGTGATGTTGTTGCCGCTTGAGCATGACCCGGACTCAATCATCAGGGCCGAAGGTGTTAATGCGTTTATCTTAAGAATTGAGCAGGCAACCGTCTTGTCCGATTATTTTTTTGCGCAACTGAGCGAACATTTGGATTTGCAAACGGTGGAAGGATGTTCTCAATTAACGCTAAAAGCCGAACCCTACTTGCAAAAAATGCCAGATGGTCTATTAAAAGACATGATGTTTCAGCGTTTAGGGCAGCTTGCTAATTTTAAGGTTGCTAGAAAAAAGTTAACGGTTAAAAACCTTAATAAAAAAAACGTATCAGCTAAAGTAGGATTGGTAAGGCCTTCTCTTAAGCGTTTAGTGTTGGCTATGTTAATTCAGTATCCGCAGTTACAAAAAGTGTTGGAGCAACATCCTGTCGATTTAGCTGAGTTTGAATTTAGCGGTGCTGAAAAATTTAAAGAAATTTTCAACCATATTGTGACTTTAAGGTCAAACAGCCCTGCTATTTTATTAGAAGACTATCGTGGACATTCTGATGAATTGATTATTAAACAATTAGCTGCATTGGTAATCGATGTGCCCGCTGAAGGTCTTGAGGCTGAGTTTATGGGTGCGATAGATAAATTACTTGCAGAAAGTCGAGATTATCGCTTTAAGCGGTTGAGCAATAAATTAGAAAAAACAGGGCTAAATGAAGAGGAAAAAAAAGAATTCACGCGGTTGTCAATGATGAAATAAAAAGTACAAAACATAATACTTTGTAGTATAATTTTCTGTTCAGCAAGCCAGTGCTGAAAAGGTGTCCGGTGAGAATATGATGAACCAAGAACAACAGCAGTCCCAGCTTAAACAACTGATAGCTAAAGGCAAGATGCAAGGTTATCTAACCTATGCAGAAGTCAATGACCATTTGCCTAGCGATATTGCTGATCCAGAGCAAATCGATGAAATCATCGGTTGGATTAACGATATGGGTATTCAAGTTTATGAAGTTGCTCCCGATGAAGATTCTCTAATAACCGATTCAGCGACAGTAACTACAGACGATGAAGATGCCGAAGAAGTTGCGGCATTAGCTTCTGTCGATAGCGAATTCGGTAGAACTACCGATCCTGTGCGCATGTATATGCGGGAAATGGGTTCAGTCGAGTTATTAACGCGTGCCGACGAGTTAAAAATTGCTAAGCGTATTGAAGAAGGGCAACATCAATTAGTTAAAGCCATTTCTCGTTCTTGCATAG
>CAWUNX010000432.1:0-2929 GCA_963923905.1 uncultured Methylocucumis sp. | reverse complement strand
TCTCAAAATCCGTTTGAAACGCTTCGGATGGTTTTTTCAGGGTGAGTAGTTACAAGCAGATTTAGTCTTTATGCTGAAGAAAGCTTATGACGGCTTATCGTCATTTAGTCGAAACAGTGTTCGCTTACTTGATGAAAGTCGTACTGAATTTGCCCACCATTTATTTTGTGTGGCGCCTCACTTAACCGGTCATATCTCGGAACTTTCTAATGTACTAGGCGATATGACCCAAGACGAGCAAGGCAAACAAATCCTCGTTGATATTCAAATGCAAGGTTGGCAAAAACCAGAAGAAGAGGCAATGGCGATGTTACAAATGGTTTACCGGCGTTATGCGGGTTAGCTATAGCCATTTGCTTACATTACTGGATTTTAAATAACCACCAGCAACAATGCCATGTGTTGATACAAGATTACTTAAATTAGAGCAAGCCTTTAATCCGGCATCGTTAATTCAAGTACATGACAAGCTGTTCTCACAGCACCGTATCGAGTTATGGTTAAAACGGGATGACTTACTGCATCCCGTTATTTCTGGCAATAAATGGCGTAAGCTCAAATATATCCTCAACCATGCTTTACAATGCGGTTGCACCGAATTGCTCAGCATGGGGGGCGCTTATTCTAACCATTTACATGCTTTAGCCTACACCGGATATCAGCTAGGTTTGGCAACACAAGCCTATATTCGTGGCGAAGCACCGCCCACTTACAATGATACCTTAAGCGATTTAAACCAATGGGGCATGCAGCTTCATTTTATTTCTCGCTCAGCTTATAAAAATCTGCGTAATTATAAAAACTGGCAAGACCTTCCTGGTATTCAGCCCCATCAATACTGGATACCCGAAGGTGGCTCTACCGCTTTAGCGATGGCAGGCGTTGCAGAATTAGCACAAGAACTTCCAGAGGATACCCATTACCTATGCGTCCCTTGTGGTACAGGCACTACCTTGTCAGGCATTATTAGACAACTAGATAATAAAACAAACGTTATAGGATTTGCTGCTTGTAAAAATGCTGACACGATTATTTCTGATTTACAAACCTGGTTAACACCCGCACACGAATGTTGGCACCTAAATTTAGACTATCATTTAGGTGGGTTTGCCAAAATCACCCCTGAATTAATCGCGTTTATGCAACAATTTGAATTGCAAACAGGCATTCCACTTGAACCTATCTATACCGGCAAAATGCTGTACGGTATTTACGATTTAATCCGTCAACACTATTTTCCTGCTGGCAGTAAAATTGTTGCCATACACACAGGCGGCTTACAAGGCAACCGAGGATTTCAACGGTGAAACGACAAGCAGAACCAGAACTCATGGAAGACAGTGCGCAAGTATATGCTTATGCCCAAGCCGATTTTAGCGCACCGCATACTGAATTTATTAACCGGCTACGTGCTTTTATCAACACTCCTTCATTTAACGGCTTAGTGCTTGACTTAGGCTGTGGGCCGGGTGACATTAGCTTAAAATTCGCGCTTGCTTTTCCAAACAGTACGATCCATGCAATAGATGGTTCTAAAGCAATGATAGACTACGCACAAACATTGTTAATCAATAACAATGTGCAATTAGAATTTATCCATGGCAAACTGCCCGAAGCCACTTTGCCATTTTCAGCTTATGATCTCATTTTCAGCAATAGCTTATTACACCATCTAGCAGAGCCAATGACGCTTTGGCATACAATTAAACGCTATGCTAAACCTGGCGCATCCATCATGTTGATGGACCTACTCAGACCTAACTCCACCACTGCCGCGCAAACCTTAGTAGAGACTTATGCGACTAATGAACCCGAACTATTGAAACGCGATTTTTATCACTCGCTACTGGCAGCCTATACACAAACTGAAGTACAACAACAATTGGTTAGCGCACAATTGAACTTTAATGTCGAACAAATCTCTGACCGACACTTATTGGTTACAGGCCTGATGCCCTCTTGAGATTGGAACACTCATGGAATTAACTACAGCAAAACCTAATAGAACAGCTAATAACCCCGAGCTTTTTATCAACCGAGACTTAAGTCTCTTAGAATTTAATAGAAGGGTATTAGCACAAGCTAAAAACGACGCTGTTCCACTGCTAGAACGACTGAATTATTTATGCATTTCGTGCTCAAATCTCGACGAATTTTTTGAGGTTAGAGTCGCCAGTATTATTGAAATGGCAACCATAGACCCAAATGCATTAAGCCCTGACGGCTCCACACCCGCAGAGCAGCTCGCGCAAATTAGCAAACATGCCCATGAACTAGTCGCAGAACAATATAACGCGTTAAACGAGATTTTAATTCCAGAACTGTCACGCCAAAACATCAATTTCATTCGACGCCGAGACTGGACCGAAGCTCAACACAAATGGCTAGTCAATTACTTTAATGATGAATTATTACCCATCTTAACGCCCGTAGGCTTAGACTCGGCTCATCCTTTTCCGCGCATCTTAAATAAAAGCTTAAATTTTATTATTTCGTTAACCGGTAAAGATGCTTTTGGCAGAAACAGTGGTCGGGCGATTTTACAAGCACCAAGAGCCTTACCCAGAGTAGTGCAATTGCCTTCTGATGAAACGCATAGCGGACCTCACGATTTTGTATTTTTATCATCGATTATTCATGCGTTTATTGATGACTTATTTCATGGCATGACTGTCAAAGGCTGTTATCAATTCCGCGTTACGCGTAATAGCGACTTCTTCGTCGATGACGATGCGATTGATGACTTATTACTCGCAGTGCAAGGTGAGCTCGCTATGCGCAATTACGGCGATGAAGTACGTTTAGAAGTAGACGCGCAATGCCCAGAAGATACTGTTAATTTCTTATTAGCTCGTTTCGGCTTAACGCGTGATAGGCTTTATTTCTGTCTCTTATACACATCTCCGAGCCCACGAGACCAGAGAGGATC
>CAWUNX010000431.1:0-2960 GCA_963923905.1 uncultured Methylocucumis sp. | reverse complement strand
ATCCTCTCTGGTCTCGTGGGCTCGGAGATGTGTATAAGAGACAGGTGATAACACCACGACCGGCACAGCCAACACCTGGCTCTGGACCGCCTGATTCAACACATTTAATGCCGCCGTAACCGACTTTTAATACATCTTCTAATTCTAAATCTTCAACGCTACCCGCTTCTGCGGCTAAGCTCATAATCGTGGTTTGCGCTTTTGCATGTAAGATTAAGCGAGTAGAATCCGCTTTAGGGTCACAGCCTACGATCATCACTTTGTTACCTAATTCTGCTAAAGCAGATACTAAGTTTTGTGTGGTTGTTGATTTACCAATACCACCTTTACCGTATATTGCACATTGACGTAATGACATACTCTTCTCCTGTTATAGGACGTTGTTGTGAATGACAACCTGAATAAAGCAATGCCTGTGCCAAGAGTAAAATAATTTTTATCTAATTGATTTATAAATGAAAATTTATTTTTGTATGCTTTTGTTGTAAGTAATCTTTACAACAATACACGGATAATTTGTAGGCTTACTCACAGTAGGGTTATTAGGATGTAGGCTTACAAATTGTCCTGCATTAAACTGAAAGTCGTTCTTTGGAATGGTTGGCGATTTTGGCTAAACTTAACAGTCTGAACGGTCAAGTTTTCGGTATCTTATGTAGTGCGCTGTGCGCACCTTTTACATTTACATTAAAACCGAATGTGACCGTTTGAAACATATAAATCCCCCAGCGTCCATTGAACTAAGATTACCGCTTCTTAGCACTAAACCTATACGGAAAAGAGCATGTCTACCGAAGAAAAACCTGGTGAGGGAATCTATTTTTTATCCCTGACATTAGAAAACGTTCGTTGTTTTGGTGAAAAGCAGACCTTGGATTTGTCGGATGGTAATGGCAAACCTGCACGATGGACGGTTATGCTAGGAGACAATGGAACAGGTAAAACAACGTTATTGCAAGCCATATTAAGAAGTTATCTAGCTGTTGATTATTTCTTGGATGAAGATGAGAAAAAAATACAAAAAGCGTCCTCGCCACGGGAGGTTTTTTCTTTAAGGCGAAACGGCAGCCATTCTATGAGCATTGAAGCTGAATTTGCACATGGCTTTAGCTTTAGCAGAGGGACAGAAAATTTAGAAGTCAGCCGTATTGAGCAAGAATTTGATGATTTTATGGCATTGGAATCATGGGATGATAAACAGCTTAATAACAAAGCCCATGCCACCGCAATTTTTGGCTACGATGCCAACAGAACACTAAAAAGCGATAAAACCTCGTTAGAAATTGAGAACATCCATTACAACAACGCCTTCAGTGATAAGTCAGACCTAATCAACGCTGAAGAATGGCTACTGCAAACCGATTACGTTGCTAAAATACCCTCCCAAATTCAAGAACAATACCAAGAGCGTTTCAAAATCATCATAGAGGTGCTGGTTAATTTATTGCCTGGCGTTAAAGCAATTGGCATTTCCGTACCAACTGAAAAGCATCCAAACCCGAAAGTCGGTTTTGAAACAGATAATGGTTGGTTGAATTTATCCCAACTCAGCCTAGGCTACCAAACCATGACCGCTTGGATGGTAGACCTTGCTGCGCGTATGTTTGCAGCTTACCCCAATAGCCCAAACCCCATCGCCGAACCTGCCGTAGTGTTAATTGACGAAATTGACCTGCATCTACACCCCAAATGGCAACGCACCATCATGTCGTATTTGAGTGAGCGTTTCGTTAACACCCAATTTATTGTCACTGCTCATAGCCCGCTCATCGTGCAAGCGGCGGAGCAGGCCAATATCGTGGTTTTAAGGCGAGAAGGTGACCATGTGGTCATTGAACAACAAAAACACGCAGTGCAAGGCTGGCGTATTGACCAATTATTGACCAGCGATTTGTTCGATTTGGACAGTGCGCGCTCGCCGCATTATGAAAAGAAATTGGCATATCGTCGGCAGCTTTTAAGCAAACCGAAATTGACTGCTGAAGACAGAGCGCAATTAAAAGCCTTGGAAGCGGAAATAGGCTATTTACCGACCGCCGAAACCGCTGAAGATATTGCCGCAATGGACATCATCCGCCGTGCTGCAGCATTATTGAAAACATCGGCATGATTTTTATCCAACGTAGCGATGAACCTGAGGTTTTAACAACCGCAGGCCAAACCGAACAAAAGGCTTTGTGCGCCCAATTCGAGCAGGGCAATCATGATTTTGTATTTAAAAGCAAAATCTACGGCCATGATTCCGTAAAAACGGCTTTACGCACCATGCAACATGGCAAATGCTGCTTTTGTGAAGCAAAAATCACCCATATCAGTTATGGCGATGTCGAACATTATCGTCCTAAAGGCGGACAAAAACAGATTGAATCCGACCAACTGACTCAACCGGGCTATTACTGGCTGGCCTATACTTGGAGCAACTTATTGTTTTGCTGTACCTTGTGCAATCAACAGTATAAGAAAAACCTGTTCCCACTAAAAAATCCCGCCAACCGTGCGCATAGTCATCATGACGATGTGGCGGAGGAAGAGCCTTTGTTGATAAATCCATCGGTGCTAAACCCACAGGAATACATTGGTTTTCACGATGAAATCCCGTATCCCATAGACGGTCATGTTTATGGGAAAACAACGATTGCTGTGTTAGGTTTGGATAGGGAAGCCTTAAATGAAACCAGACGTAGTAAATTGTCTATAATCAAAAACTTATTGGATGTGATTACACTTGCCGATGGGCAACCTGGCAATCATGAATTACAACAACTTGTTGAACAAACTAAGCAGAACCTAAAGCAACAAACTGCATTAACAGCGGAGTTTTCTGCAATGGTTAACGCGTTTATTTTTCACCATGTTGACGGTGGCCTGTAGGACGTATTGAATTGAGCTGCTAATCTTTTAAAGAAAGAAGAATCATCATGATAGATATTGAACTCACGCCCTTCGCTAATGCCCTCGAG
>CAWUNX010000430.1:0-3000 GCA_963923905.1 uncultured Methylocucumis sp. | reverse complement strand
TCTACAGTATACCCCTTTTTTGTTCAGCAATAGTTGCGCCGAACTGTATTGGTCACCGGGCGATAAACACATGCAAGTCGTCAAAGAAAACGGCAAATATGTTATTCATCTCAACGATGGTCCGCCGGTAAACCGCCATAAACCCGCTGTCGATGTTTTATTTCAATCGGTCGCTAAATGTGCCAGTACAAACGCGATTGCGGTATTATTAACGGGCATGGGTTCAGATGGCGCATTGGGCATGAAAGAAATGCATGATGTAGGCTCACTCACGGTCATCCAAGATGAGCAATCTTGTGTCGTTTGGGGAATGCCTGGTGCGGCTTACAAATTAGGCTGTACTGACTACGTTGTACCACTTGAAGAAGTAGCGAATAAAATTCTTACTTTAGTTAAACAACTGAAACCTAACTAACCGGTGAACGACTATGACTAATCAAACTAAATCGCAATTTGTTGCCGTCGCATCGATTACCTCAGAACTAAGCGCGGTCATGGTTGTTGCTAAAGAAATTTCACTGGCTGCGGCCAACGCGAAAGCGATTGCATTTAGAGCCGGTGACAAAGCCAAAGGCTTTCAACCGATAACCGATTTTATTAATGAACTCCTCGCTAAAGAAACCATTGAGCT
Source organism: uncultured Methylocucumis sp. (assembly GCA_963923905.1). Taxonomy (GTDB): domain Bacteria; phylum Pseudomonadota; class Gammaproteobacteria; order Methylococcales; family Methylomonadaceae; genus Methylovulum. The sequence goes on along the minus strand of CAWUNX010000430.1, from coordinate 2,369 downwards.
AGTTACAGCAATTAATATTTATGCGCTGTCGTTATATCGCTTAACCGTCAACGAATATAGGCGAACATTAGTCTATAACAAGCTGGAGTTAGTCTCTAAAACTGCCGCAAACGCGCCTTACGCAGCGTCTATGCAAAAACCGCTGGAAAATGCCAAAAATTCTATGCAAAACTGCCAACGACAGTTTAAACGCGACGTTAAACAATTATTAGATCAGCTAGAAGCCGTCATGCATCATGCTCGCGCCGCACGCGTTATTGCCGCGAACTCGCGTATAGAAGCGTCGCAAGCCGGTGAATATTTACAAAGCTTACAAGCCGTCGCCGAAAGTGTCGATAAGGCCGCGCATACTATTCATGATAATGTGCAACGTTGCAGAATCGCATTATCACTTTATCGCAACAGTTGATAACTAAAAAAAGGTAGTGTTTTCATGAAAATGACAAAAATATATGAAGGCTCACATCAATGGATTATGTTTGGGCGCGATGAGAACAAACCCGCTAAGATTGTCGATAGCAATCAATACGCTGTGCGCACGGCAAACCGTTGTTTGTTATTAGAGCCAGGTGGTGCAGAATTATTTGCGCCTATGATGGCTGCGGTATTGCATCACGCCCCTGTCGAGCAAATTACCGATTTATTTGCGTCGCATCAAGACCCTGACGTTATTTCATCACTAGGCTTATGGGATCAAGCCTTATCAGGCGCTAAACTACACGCCCCCGCTGCATGGGAAGGCTATTTACGCCATTTAGGTTGCGAATCGATAGAATATGTTGGTATTTCCGATAATGGCGGTACGATAAAATTAGAATCGGTAGAATTACAACTGATTCCTGCGCATTACTTACATTCACCCGCTAATTTCCATGTTTACGACCCGCAAGCAAAAATTTTAATGTCGGGAAAAGTTGGCTCAGCGTTTGAATCAGCCAGTGCGCCGATGTTTGTTGAGCATTTCGACTCGCATATAGAGAAAATGCGTTTCTATCACCAACGCTGGATGCCGTCAAACCACGCTAAACGCGCCTGGATTGAACGAGTTAGAAATTTAGACATCGACATCTTAGCACCGCAACATGGTCGGATTTTCAAAGGCGATGATGTAAAACGGTTTTTAGATTGGTTTGATGCGTTACAAGTTGGTATCGCGGTTTAACTCACTTGACGCTAACCCGGCTGTCGGCACACGCTGCAGACAGCCCAGCGGGTCAACTAAACACTGGCAAAAAAACCGACTCCCTCAATGCCCGCAATGGCACAACGCTCATCTTGCTCAGACACATCACCGCTAATTCCTACCGCACCTAATAGCTTATTCTCGGCATCTCTAATTAACACGCCACCTGGTACCGGCATGATTTTGCCATCGGAAATGCTTACCAATGCATTCATAAAGTCTGGCTTCTTTTCAGCCACCGCCGCTAGACTACGCGATGAAACACCCATGTTAACCGCGCCCCACGCTTTAGCAATAGCGATTTGTTGTCTGATAACGGTCGCGCCATCTTCGCGCTGCATGGCTTTTAAATGACCTGCGGTGTCTAAAACCACAACAGTCAACGGTGCTAGGTTTAATTCTCTAGCGACATGAATAGCAGTATTAATAATTTGGTTCGCTTGTTTTAACGATAATGCAGTCATTAGCGGGTCTCGGCCTTAAGTAATGGGAACAAATAAGAGGCTATTGTGTCAGCGATAAACGGTTGGGCTAGTGCATTAGGATGTAAACCATCGGCTTGCATCAGTTCAGGTTTTAACGCGACGTGTTCTAAAATAAATGGAACTAGCGGAACAGCTAACTCCTTAGCCAGTTCCGGATACACTTGATAAAATTTTTCGATATAGGCTTTGCCATAATTAGGTGGAATTTTCATGCCTAATAACATGGCGTTGGCACCGGCTTTACGTGAGCGCGCGATAATTTCAGTTAAGTTCGCTTTCATCGCTAACGGTGATAAGCCCCGTAAGCCATCGTTAGCACCCAGCTCAACTAGCACATAAGCTGGATGGTGTGCGCTTAAAATCTTATCTAAACGCGCTAAACCGCCCGCACTGGTTTCACCACTAATGCTTTCATTAACAATATGATGCGGCAATTGGGCTTGTTTTAATTTATCTTGTAATAACACCGCCCAACCTTGAGCTTGCTCAAAACCATAGGCAGCACTAATACTATCACCTAAAATCACGATGCCTGGCGTCTCGGCGCGCACCGGTAATGCTATAAATAGCATGACGAATACCACTAACATTTTGGACATTATGCACACTCAATCAGAACGTTTACAAGAAATTATCATAACGGAAAACTTAGGCAAATCCGTTACAACTTCAGATGGAATTTTACATATCTTGTCATCGAT
>CAWUNX010000429.1:0-3006 GCA_963923905.1 uncultured Methylocucumis sp. | reverse complement strand
ACACAAGGAGTATCGTCGGCAGCGTCAGATGTGTATAAGAGACAGCATCTAATTTATCGGCTGGCACACGAACAAAACGCGAGCTGTTATCGGTAGTACGCGTTTCCCGCATTTTAGATTGCTTACTTAATGCCGCATCGATAATTTCAGGGGTAACGGTATTTTTCGCCACTAAAATTTCACCGATGGTTAAGCGTGGCGCATTTGCTAACTGCTGTGAGTTGTTATGCTCTTGCATCGCCTCTTCGACGATTCTGCGCGATACCGCGCCGCATTCAACCAAGATGTCGCCTAACCTAGGCTCTTCAGGCAATTCATTAATTAACGAGACAAAGTCAATTTCAGGACCACTCGGTGGAAACAAGCGTAATGAGCAATCATCTTGAACAAACTCAAAAGCTGCCTCGATGTCATGCTGAGGTGCAGCAGTAAATAACCGTATTTCAAAGCCCAAAAAACAGCTTTCTGGGTCTAATAGCTCTAAATCGGGTAGACGGTCATCAATAGCAAAAATAGTCGTGATTTCCCCTAAATTAAGCAAATAATGCAACGTACTAATGGGATCTAAACCATTGCGAAAAGCATCTTGACTAAACCTGAGCGAAATATGCCAAGTGCCTATTTTGGGCTTTAAACCCTGAGCAGGGTCATTCTTTTCTTTCGCTTTAATAGGCGTATCATGCTCAAGATACTCAGCTAATTGCTCCACTAATGCCTTAGATTCTACACCTAACAAAGCTAACTTAGATTCATCCGTGCTTTTGCTTTCTAAATGCTCCAGCATCACTGCAACGTGGTCAGCACTTTTTAATAAAATATCACTTAGCTTAGCGTCAAAATGAAGCGCCCCGTTGCGTAATCTATCCAACACGCTTTCTACTTTATGAGTAAACTGAACCACATCGTTTAACTCAAATAAACCCGCAGAGCCTTTTATAGTGTGAATGGCTCGAAACAACGCATTAATAGTTTCTTTGTCATCCGGGTCATCTTCAAGACTCAATAACGCATCCTCCATTTGCTGTAGCATATCCTTAGCTTCAGCAAAGAAAGTGCTTAATACATCAGCATAAAGCTTTGAATCTGCACTCATAGAGCAACCTTACGAGTTGACCAAAAAACGGCTGGATAATTGTAAATCATCCAACAACTTTGCTAGCGGCTTAGGTACTGAGTGCAAGACGACTGTCGCTCCTGCTTTCGCCGCTGAATTCGACAATGCTAATAAAAGCTGTACGCCTGCACCGTCGCATTCTTTAACATTAGAAAAATCTAACTCAATTGCAGTGCTTCTACGCTCATATTCGCGTAACGCTTTTAATAATATCGCTTTAATTTCAGTAACTTGATAAATAGTCAAATCATCAGGTAGACGAACAGCGCCCATATCACACCCGCCTATGGCAAGATTAGCTTTGATACCGCATTTAACAACTGCTCAGACTTAAACGGCTTCACCATCCATGCTTTAGCCCCTGCGGCTCGTCCCTCTTGCTTAATCGCATCGGAATCTTCAGTAGTTAACATCATCACCGGAGTGAACTTGTAACTAGCAAGCTGTTTAACACGGGTAACAAATTCAATCCCCCCCATAACAGGCATATTAATATCACAAATAATGAGGTGAATTTTTTGATTATTAAGTTGACTTAACTTATTTAACGCATCTTGACCATCGCTAGCCTCGACAACTTCATAACCAGCCCCCGTTAACGCCATTGCTTCTACTCGCCTAAAACTAGCCGAATCATCAACAATAAGTATGGTTTTTGCCATAACATGTATCTCCTTGATTAATACAATACACTCTCGATAAACTAAAAAATGACGAGGAAACAAATAGTAACAGTGATTAACCACTAAAACAACTAAACAACTTAACTAGATTTTATAACCATCGAAAAGAAAATCCTCGCTTAAATCGTAACATTTTTTAGCTTCGTCATAGAACTTATCGGATTAGATTGATAACGCTTTCGTGAGTAACCGCCATAAAAACAAATAATATGCCACTGCTTCTGCTAAAAACAACAAAACCCGTTCATTCGCTCAGCTAAGAATTTGCAATCACATGACAACATTACTATGATTAGCGGAGGCAATAAAAACAACAAAAACAGAGCTGTGTAATATGAAACAAATTTTTTATTTTCTGCTATTCGGCATAATGTCAACCTCTTATGCTGAAGTTTATAAATGTACCGGTGCGGATGGCAAAAAAGTTTATCTGTCCCATCCGTGTAGTGATGGTGTCAGTAATGAAGCCGTCGACTTAAAAACAGGCAACGTTGTTAACCTTGAGGAAGTGCAAAGACAAGAAAAATTAAAGCAGTTAGAAGAAGCCGCTAAACTCGAAAAACAGCGTTTAGAGCAACAACAAGAAGCGCTGCGCAAATTAGCTGTAGAACAACAAGCCGCTGTTGAAACAGAAACTAATCAGCAGTTGATTAAATCCAATCCAAGTCAATTTTCACCGTTTTCTATCCCTCCTTATAAGCCTAATAAACTTAGCTCGTTAGTTAAGCAATACGAAACTCGCTTGCCAGAAATTGAACGTTTGCGCCGTTTTGCCGCCAATAAAGCACTAGCAACACAGCAATGCACCCGAGTTGAAGCCGTTGAATTAAATGAAAAAAGCACTGCAACAAACCTAGTTTTTTTGGTAGATTGTCGAAGCGGTAAAAGCTTTTATTTCAACGAAACTGATTTGAAACCATAACCTTATGCCAACCAACCCATCTATTTTAATTACTGGCTGCTCTAGCGGTATTGGTTATGCATGTGCCAAGCTATTAAAAGCACGAGGCTATTTTGTCATTGCCAGTGCGCGTAACCCAACCGACGTAGAGCGCTTAAGGCAAGAAGGTTTTACCGCTATCATGCTTGATTTAGCCGATAGCGCTAGCATCAAAGCGGCGGTCGCCGAAACATTAAGCTTAACTGGCGGGACGTTAAATGCACTATTTAATAACTGTCTCTTATACACATCTGACGCTGCCGACGATA
>CAWUNX010000428.1:0-3047 GCA_963923905.1 uncultured Methylocucumis sp. | reverse complement strand
TGTTTGGCGCAGTTTAAATCATTTTTAACTAGATATGGGGTGCGGAATGTCGGCATTGAGTTGGTGGTTTGCGATTCACTGTGATTTAGGCGTAAACGCGGTGTGGTGGACAATTAACGCATCAACTGTGTTAAAGACATTAGGCAAATGGTATTCGGTGCAAACAGGACGCTGGCAGCGCCCCGTTTACTAAATAAATTACTCTGCTAATAACGCTAAGATTTCCTCAGTTTTAGCTAGCATCAAAGCTTGATTTGCGCGTGATTCTACATTTAGTCTGACTAAAGGCTCGGTATTAGAACAACGTAAATTAAAACGCCAATCAGTGAACTCCATGCTTATGCCGTCGGTAAAATCCGTGATTAAGGCTTGAGCCTGGTAATGCTGTTGGACTTTCTTTAGTGCCGCGCTAGGTTGGGCAATCGTGCGATTGATTTCGCCACTAGCGGGAAACAAGTTCATACGCTCATCAACGAGCTGCGATAGTTTTTTACCCCTACGACACATTAAATCCAGCACCAATAACCACGGAATCATGCCGCTGTCGCAATAAGCAAAATCGCGAAAATAATGGTGTGCGCTCATTTCACCGCCATATACCGCATCTTCTAAACGCATTCGTTCTTTAATAAATGCATGGCCGGTTTTGCTTTGTATGGGCTGACCGTTTACCCCGGTCACAATATCGACCGTATTCCAAGTTAATCGAGGGTCATGGACAATCTTAGCGCCTGGATATTGATGTAAAAACGCTTCTGCCAATAAGCCAACAATGTAATAACCTTCGATAAAGCGTCCTGTTTCATCAAATAAAAAGCAACGATCAAAATCGCCATCCCAAGCAATGCCTATATCGGCATGATGCTCGGCAATCGCAGCAATTGTGCTGTGACGGTTCTCTGGTAATAATGGATTAGGAATGCCATGAGGGAAATGACCATCAGGCTCATGATGCAGTTTGATAAACCGTAATGATTTAGGTAATACAGCTTCTAATTGATTAATCACATGCCCAGCCGCACCATTGCCGGCATTTACAACTAGCGTCATGGGTTTAAGCGTTGACATATTGATATATTGCAATAAATGTTGAGTATAGCTCGCGCTTATATCAACATGGATTAAACGTCCTCTCTCGCAAGCCGGTGGAGAAAACCGCCTGGATTCCGCTAACGCTTTTATATCATTTAAGCCGGTATCGCCACTGATAGGCTTGCTTTGCTCGCGTACCAGTTTCATACCATTATAATCTTTAGGATTATGGCTAGCGGTGACCATAATACCGCCATCCATGGCTTGACCTTGGTATTGATAGGCAAACGTTGCGAAATACACTTCTTCGGTACCACACAAGCCTATATCGTAAACATCAACACCGGCATCTAATAAACCATTGCTAAGTGCAGCCGTCAGCTCATCGCTGGTCAAGCGTATATCACGCCCCACAATCACCGATTGGGGTTTTATACTGTCGGCATAGGCACGGCCAATGCGATAAGCAATGTCGATATTTAATTCATCAGGGATACGGCCACGAATATCATAAGCTTTAAAACAAGTCAGCGAATCGGTCATAATCTTCAATCTGTTTGGTTAACGACGAGGGTAGTAGTACGGGAAAGGACGATAAAACCCACCCCAGTAATAAGGATAAAAGCCATACGGATAATAAGGGCCAACGCCAAAACCTCCGTAATAATAGTTATAAGGCCCATTATAACCATTATAATAGTCAGGCCAGATATGCATAACGCTAGAAGATACTAACGGTAGATGCATGACTTTTTTGCCTATGGTGCGCTCGATGTCGCCTTTTAACTGACCCGCAACGGTGATTTCTGCGTTTTTAGCATAGATTGCTGGGTCTAAAAATTCCGGGGTTTTAACGACAAAACGACCTTCACTAGGCTGTTCAAGCATTGGACGGCCATAGCTGTTCAAAGGATAATATAGCACTTGCATTAGGCTGAAGTTTTGCTCGTTATCAATTTCTACGATCACGCCACCCCAGCGTATAGCCGCTTCTTTGAATTTCGCCGTATCCTGACTGGCTTCTTTATAACTTAAATCATATAGCGGCGCGTCTTCAATAGCGGGCGGCAAACTGGAACAGGCGCTCAGCAAGAGACTGAATAATAATAAACTTATGGTTTTCATTTTAAACTCCTTGAAAATACAGCGTGCATCTTAATGATGCTTACGATGCTCGACGTGTCAGGTAGTTCCATGCACTATAACCGGTTAAGTAACGCTTTTATAGCGTTCTGGCTTACATTATCCTACTATGTTCAGTTTACAGCATCTTGATTTAAGCAATGGAAATATCAGCATTTTTTAGTAGTAGCGGAATTCTGGCAAAAGCCGTTAAAGGCTATCAACCTCGACCAGCACAGGTCGAAATGGCCACCGCGATTGATACAGCGATTCGCGAAAATCGCCACTTTATTGCTGAGGCCGGTACAGGAACGGGCAAAACCTTTGCTTATTTAGTGCCTGCTTTATTATCTGGCAAGAAAGCTATTGTCTCCACTGGCACGAAAAATCTGCAAGATCAGTTGTTTAACAAAGATATTCCATTATTACGCAAAGTTTTTAAAACACCGTTCACCGCAGCTTTACTAAAAGGGCGTAGTAATTATTTATGTCTGTTACGGCTAAAAAACGCTATGGCAACTACATTTGGTTTTAGCAAAGACGATGCCATGGCATTGGCTAAAATCAATACTTGGGCAGGGCGCACACAAACGGGTGATATTTCGGAAATCGCCGGTGTAGAAGAAAACAATCCCATTTGGTATCAGGCAACATCAACGGTTGGTAATTGCTTAGGCCAAGAGTGCGCGGATTATGCGCAATGCTTTTTAGTAAAAGCGCGTAAAAAAGCCCAAGAAGCCGATTTAATCGTCGTCAATCATCATTTGCTGTGTGCGGACTGGGCCATTCGCGATAATGGTTTTGGTGAGTTATTGCCTAGCGTCGGCGCTGTTATTATCGATGAGGCGCACCAATTACCCGAAACCGCAGCTAATTTCTTAGGTATTAACTTA
>CAWUNX010000427.1:0-3066 GCA_963923905.1 uncultured Methylocucumis sp. | reverse complement strand
AATCAAATCCGCTGAAAGCGTCGCGATTATTGGCGAATCTGGCTCGGGCAAATCAACACTGATAAGCTTATTAGCCGGGCTAGACACGCCCAGCACAGGTCGGATCGTCATCAATGGTCACGAACTCACCGCACTAGACGAAGACGGCCGCGCTTTAGTGCGTAATCAGCTCATTGGTTTTGTATTTCAATCATTTCAACTATTACCCAGTTTAACCGCGTTAGAAAATGTCATGCTACCGCTAGAATTAGCCGGTGAACCTCATGCCAAAGACATTGCCGAAAGCTTATTAAACCGCGTCGGTTTAGCCCAACGTTTCCACCATAAACCCAAAACCCTGTCCGGTGGCGAACAACAGCGCGTCGCGTTAGCACGCGCTTTTGCCAGAGAACCGGCTATTTTATTTGCCGATGAACCCACCGGTAATTTAGATAGCAAAACCGGCGCCCATATCATTGATTTATTATTTGCGCTCAATCAAGAACACCATACCACACTGATTTTAGTCACGCATGATACGGTGCTAGCCGGACATTGCCAACGCACGATAAAACTCAATGCGGGAGTACTCGCATGAACATTAACTTAAGCTTACGCTTACTGTGGCGAGATACGCGTTCGGGTGAACTCAGTTTATTGCTCATCGCGCTGATTTTAGCCGTCGCCTGCACTAGCGCTATTACCTTATTTTCTGAGCGCCTAGAGCGTAGTATGCAAAAACAAACGGCGGAATTTATCGCCGCTGATTTAGCCATTGCTAGCCCATATGAAATACCAGACGCTTGGCAGGCAAAAGCCGAGCAACTCGGTTTACAACTCGCCCATACGTTAGATTTCACCAGCGTCATTGTACAAAACGACGACATGCTACTCACTAGTGTCAAAGCCGTCACAGCGAAGTATCCATTGCGTGGCGCACTAAAAACCACAAGCACGGATTACCATGCTGAACAGGTTGAAAACCAAGGCCCAGCACCGGGTAAGGCCTGGGTCGATGAGCGCGTTTTATCTGCATTACATATCAAACTAGGCGACAACATTACCGTCGGCGAACTTGCAGTAACTGTCGAAAAAATCATCACCTATGAACCCGACCGGCAAGTCGGCTTTTTTAGCATGTCGCCGCGTGTTCTCATGAACACTAGCGATTTACCTGCGACGCATATTCTACAACCCGGCAGCCATGTACATTATTTTTTCCAGTTCAGCGGTACTGAATCCGCGCTTAAAACGTTTAAACACTGGTTAAAACCGCAACTCACGCCGTCACAACGCTTATTAGACATAGAGCAAGACCGTCCTGAAGTCGGCTCTGCGCTTAGCCGCGCCGAGCGTTATGTCAGCTTAGCCGGTTTACTCGTTATTATCATCGCCGGTGTCGCGATTGCGATGTCAGCCTCACGTTATGCAGAACGCCATTTTGATAATGTCGCGTTACTGCGCTGTTTCGGCTGCTCACAAAACGCTATCTTAGGCTTGTTTATCAGCCAACTGATTAGCTTAGGTCTGATGGCCTGTAGTCTTGGTATTGGATTAGGCTGGCTAACCCAACATGTGTTGTTTTTATTATTACAAGATATTTTACCCAAACCGTTAGCCGACACGGATTTAACAGTCGCCAGTTACGGCTTTATTATTGGTTTTTTACTGCTCATCGGCTTTGGCGCTGCCCCGTTAACCCGATTACGGCATGTGTCACCCTTACGCGTATTACGACGAGATTTAGCGCCTATGCCGACTAATACCTGGATAAGCATAGGATTAAGCCTAGTTATCATCAGTCTGTTACTTTGGCATTACACGCAAGATTTACGCATGACCGCGATAATTTTAGGCGTAGGCTCAGTGAGTGTCGCCTTATTAAGCGCGTTGATATTCCTGATTCTTCGCGCCACACAACAGGTTTCAGCCCACACGCCGTTAATTTGGCGTTTAACCCTGCGTAGCCTACTGCAACAACCTATCGCGACTTTAAGTCAAATCATGGCATTTGCGATTAGCTTAAGCGCAATGAGCTTGTGTTACAGCATCGGTAACGATTTACTAAAAAACTGGCAACAACAATTACCCGCTCAAGCGCCTAATCATTTTGCGCTGAATATTTTTCCTGAACAATCATCCGCTTTTCAACAACTATTAAATCAGCAACAACTGCCTAGCAGCCGTTTTTACCCTGTCGTACGTGGCCGGCTCGTTAACATTAACGAGCAACCAGTACAGCGCTTTGTCCGCAAAGACAGCGCAGGCGAAAACGCAACGCATCGCGAACTTAATTTAACCTGGACCTCCGAACTACCCGAAGATAACCAGATTAACCAAGGCCAATGGTGGTCAACCTCTAAGCCCGGTTTGGTATCGGTAGAACAAAAACTCGCCGACAGTTTAAGTCTTAAATTAGGCGACCATTTAGAATTTACCATAGGCAGTGAACACGTTAGTGCCCAAGTCGTCAGTATTCGTAGCCTACGCTGGGATTCTATGAAACCGAATTTTCTAATGATATTTTCGCCCGGTACGCTTAATGAGCAACCGCATACCTTTATCACCAGCTTTTATTTACCGGACACGCAAAAAAACGTGTTAAACCAAATCATGCAAAGCTTTCCTAACACCACCTTATTAGACGTCGCGCCGTTGTTAACCCAGTTTAAAACCATTGTGTTACAACTATCACAAGCGCTGAATTTCATTTTATATTTTGCGCTTGCAGCAGGGATTACGGTGATGTTAGCGGCGCTACAAACCAGCTTAGATGCACGTAAACAAACCGGTGCCATTATGCGAACTTTCGGCGCATCACGAAAACTTTTAGTCACCAGTCAACGACTTGAATTCGCGTTACTCGGTGCTATCGCTGGTCTTATCGCCGTTACACTGTCAGAAATCTTACTGTATGCGTTATACACTCAGCTATTAGACTTGAGCTATCACATTAATCTCGTGTTAGCGGTAAGCGTACCGACCTTAGCTGCCGTACTGCTAAGTTTTACCGGCAGTTGGAGTTTGCGCAGTGTGGTTAATCAGGCACCGCTTAAAGTGTTGCGGGAGCAGTAGTGTTTTTGGCTT
>CAWUNX010000426.1:0-3094 GCA_963923905.1 uncultured Methylocucumis sp. | reverse complement strand
GTCTCGTGGGCTCGGAGATGTGTATAAGAGACAGTTTTGTTCACTGACCATAGCCGGTGAGCCAGTAATGACCACACCCGAAAATGCTATAGATTCAGGGGGCGGTTCAGCTTCTGGCATCCACACGTGGTACAACACATCGTCGCACGCACAAGTTGACAGTAGCCAGTCTTCAAAGTCGCCAAACTGCTGTTGAATAGCCGGATACGTCGAACCTGTTTTTAAAATTAAGATGGGCTTCATATTATTAATACTGCTGATAGCGCTTATAAGCCTTATCAGCGAGCCTAAAACCTAATAATAAAGCTAATAAAATCGCAAACGTGATGGGATTGGTTAAATCTTTCTTAACTAACCACCAATAATGTATCCCCCCGCCTATAGCACTCAGATACACCAAACGGTGCAACAATCGCCAACGCTTACCGCCTAGTCGCCGTATCATGCTGTCGTTTGACGTAACTGCTAACGGAATCAGTAACATAAATGCCGGAAAGCCAACCGTAATATACGGTCGCTTCACGATGTCTTTGGCAATACTGGCCACATCAAAAAACTGGTCTAACACTAAGTACGTCGTAAAATGCAAGCTAGCATAAAAAAATGCAAACAAGCCTAGCATTCTTCTTAACCGTACCAACCACGACCAACCTGATAATCGTCGTAAAGGCGTCACAGTCAATGTGATTAGCAATAATGTTAATGTCCAGTAGCCTGTCGTGCGCGTTATTTTCTCAATAGGATTAGCCCCTAACTCATCGATAACCGCTTTCACTATTAAATTAGCCAACGGTATTAATGCGAGCATAAACAACGCTATTTTTAACCAAAATAGTTGTTTCGAATCTGGATTCCAGGTCATAGCTAAAAATATTTTTGTAAATCCATATCGCTATACATAGACGCAACATGTTGTTCATAGCCATTAAACATTAAGGTCTTGCGTTTAAAAAATTCACCAATACGACGCTCTTTGGCTTGACTCCAACGCGCATGGTCAACATTTGGATTCACATTAGAGTAAAAACCATATTCATCAGGCCCTGCTTGCATCCAACTCGACGTCGGTTGTTCTTGGACAAAACGAATGCGTACGATAGATTTAGCACTTTTAAAACCATATTTCCACGGTACAACAATACGCACGGGGGCGCCATTTTGTTTCGGTAACACTTCGCCATACAAGCCTAAGGTTAACAACGTTAATGGATGCATGGCTTCATCTAAGCGCAAGCCCTCTTTATAAGGCCAAGCCAACACCGATGACCGCTGACCTGGCATCTGCATAGGATCGTATAAACTGGTAAACTCGACAAAACGTGCTTTTTCAGTCGGTTCAACGCGGTTAATAATTTCAGCTAATGAATACCCCAGCCACGGAATCACCATAGACCACGCTTCAACACAACGCAGTCTATAAATGCGTTCTTCTAAAGGCGCTAAGCTTAACAACTCTTCTATAGCAAACGTTTTAGGCTTATGCACTTCGCCATCGACGGTTAAGGTCCAAGGCTTAGTCTGCAAACGCCCGGCGTTTTTGAACGGGTCTTCTTTGTCTGTGCCGTATTCATAAAAATTATTATAAGTAGTAACGTCTTTATAAGATGTTAACTCTTCATCGGTATTAAAGGCTGACGGTTTAGCACCCGATAATTTTTCACCGGCTTTTAACGGCTGCGCCACAATCGCCGCTAAAGCAGCGCCACCCGTTGCTTGCATAAAGTGACGGCGAGAATAAAACAAGGTCTTAGGGGTAATTTCAGAGCGAGAAATAGCATCAACGCATTTTGTCTTCATGGGGTTACGTCCTTGACTGCATCGGCAGACCAATATGATAGAAACGGTTACGATGGCAATCCAGACGTGGCTAAATCCCTCATAACTCCCATGGATTTATCAGATTTTTAAGACTGCTATCAACAATGTGATAACAATATAGCTTGCATTAAGCAAATGCCAAGCTGATTAGGTTGCACTATTAAGTTTTCTGTAGAATCCCGTTAGTTTTGGCTTTTGACAGGCTATGTGAAACAAGCTAGCAACCGCGATCAAAAATCCACTTCCCTCACCTCACCCTCCTCAACAATCTGCGCCCACGTTAGCTGCCCCTCATCGTTATAGCGGTAATAATGCTCCGATTCAATTTCGCTATAGACGATTTTTTGGCAATGGACTAGCTGGCCTGCTGTATCAAAATAGCCTCGGTAGTAGAAATTACGGTAGTTTAGTTCCTGTTCAGTAATTTCATTCACCAGTTTTAGTGGCAATTTGACACTGCTGTAACTTAAAAAATAGCGCGCGTGTGTTTCAAGCGACATCGTAATACCAGTCTAATAAGGTTTCACCATCCCAATTTTCAGCTTCTTCGGGTAAAGGTTCGGGGGTTTGATATAAAGTCATTTGACCCGGTTTTGGCATTTCAACCAGTAGACTTTCAGCATATTCAAAGCTACACCCTAAACGCCCGGCGGAATCCCTTAACCATAATGCCGCCATAGCAATCGCATCTTCACGCGTTTCGCCGTAGCCATACACAGCATAATCGTGTTGTACATATAATGTAGTCATCACAGACACCTCATAGTTGTTTCATCGTAATATCTAAAGTCGAGATGCGGTAGGCAATTTGCCTAGGCGTCATGTTTAACAACCGTGCCGCCTTCGCTTGCACCCAACCGCTTTGCTCTAACGCTGCAATCACGCGCTCACGATCATCTAGGTTGTCATCATTGACATCAACAGCGGGTAGTTTTTTTGCTTTAGGCTGAATACCGGCTTGCGCTACCAATTTTTCTAAGCCAGTATTGACCATGACATCGCGGTCGATGCTACCGTTAGGACTCATAATCGCAGCACGCTCTAAACAATTGGCTAATTCTCTGACATTGCCCGGCCAATCATGCGCCATTAAAATGCGCAACGCGCTGTCTTTAATTTCCAAAAGCCTACCACCTTGCTGATCTGAAATGCGCTTCAGCAAGAACTCTGATAAATCAGGAATATCTTCGGCGCGTTCGCGTAAAGGCGGTAGATTAATCGGCATGACATTTAAGCCTGTCTCTTATACACATCTCCGAGCCCACGAGACCAGAGA
>CAWUNX010000425.1:0-3135 GCA_963923905.1 uncultured Methylocucumis sp. | reverse complement strand
CTACACAAGGAGTATCGTCGGCAGCGTCAGATGTGTATAAGAGACAGTATGTACGGTTGGGAATTAAGGGAGAGAAAGGTTGAAATACTGTCAATTTGGCTCTGAGCACGGGCGACTTGTTTTCTATTTTCATGGTACGCCGGGTGCACCAGAAGAATGTGCTATGTTTGATGGCTATGGAAAAGAAAATGACTTAATGTTTATTTGTTTTGATAGATTTGCTATCGAATCTGCAATAGAGGGCGAGGCGTATTACCAGTTTCTAGCAAAAGAAATCCTAAAAAAAGCCGACGGCGCTAAAGTCGATATTATTGGCTTTTCAATGGGGGCTTTTATTGCGCTACAGACTTGCCGATGTTTGGCCGATAATGTCAGAAGCTTGCATTTGGTTTCTGCTGCTGCACCGATGGACGCCGGTGACTTTCTTGACAACATGGCAGGAAAACAAATTTTTCGATTGGCACAAACATTCCCAAGTCTTTTTGCGCTTTTGTCTTACTGGCAAGGCTTGTTAGCCCTGCTTTGTCCCAAAGCTTTATTTCGTATGTTGTTTGCCAATACTGCAGGCGAAGATAAGGTATTAGTGCTTGACCGTAAGTTTCAATCGACGCTAGTTGAGGTATTGCGTTCGTGCTTTATTAATCGCCGCCAAGGTTATAGGCGAGAGATTAAGGCATATGTGCAGCCATGGAAAACCATGCTGTGTGAAATTTTTGTTAATACCCATATATGGCATGGCACAGAAGATAATTGGTCACCTAAGGGTATGGCTGACTATTTGAGTTCAGCGATTCCGGGCTGCACTCATACGCAAATACTCAATGGTCTTTCTCATTATTCTTGCTTGCATGAAGCTGCGCCGAAAATATGTAAGCTTTTAGCGGACTCAAGCAGTATAAAGAAACGTGGATGCACCCCATAATGCCTTCTTGGTTAAATCACAGTCAACGCAGTTCGCGGTTTCAAATTCTGCTATCATGGCACTTCCATTTTTTTAGGTTGTTACCATGTCAGAATTTGCCAATATTACGATTGTTAAAAAAGCCAATGTTTATTTTGATGGCGCTGTGTCTAGCCGCACCTTGCGTTTTCCAGATGGCTCGGTGAAAACGCTTGGCTTTATGTTACCCGGGGAATACACGTTTTCAACGCAAGACCCGGAGTTAATGGAAATTATCGACGGCGAGTTAGAGGTGTTGCTGCCAGAGTCAGAGCAATGGCTTAAAGTACAAGGCGGTGAAGCGTTTAACGTAGCAGGCAATGCGAAATTCACGATGAAAGTCACTAAACCTACTGATTATTGCTGCTCTTTTTTAAAATAAAACATAGGCTTAGCCGCATTCGCGGCTAAGCCTTGTCAGTTATGATGTTTTGTTTTTATCTAATAATGCTTTGAGCTTAGGCCACAGTTGGTGTAACCAGACATCATAAGCACAAGCAAAGCCTTTTTTCACCAGCTCAACGCCTGTGACTAAGAGCGGTTTAATTTGCTTGAATAATGACGCATTTGGATTATCACGCAACGCTAAGTATTTTGTTCCTATGCCAGTTTCAAACACGGGTTTATACAACCACATTTCTAAGATTGATGTCGCCCACATAAAAATAAACGACACGCCCATGCCCATACCTGCAAAAATCACTAACCACGCAAACATCGGGTGAATTTTGGTTAACCACCATGACAAAATATCGGCGATTAAGAACGCATAAGGCATACCAATCGCTATGCATTTATATTCAGTCGTTGTCGTCTCGGCAAAACTAAAAACCAAGCCGACAAACATAAAGATAAAACTAATACCGAATAAATGAATATGCGAAACACGCGTCAGTGAGCTAAATGTCGCACCTTCATCTTCTGTCGTTAACGCTTTTAATTTAGCAAAATCGTTAAAGTTTGGAATCGATGCCGATTCGTTATGACACATGACGCAGCGTTCTTCGATGATTTTTTTAATGCCATCCTTTTCATAATCATCCTCATCAGCCCCTTTTCTAACCCATTCAATGATGTCAAAGCGTTCTTCTGCTGACGCATTAGCTTTCATCGCTCCATTTAATTGGTTTTCGAGTACCGTACCGGAGCGGTTGCCGTAATAACTATACACAATATCATCTATCGATAAACCAAATTGCCCATCCGCCATGCCGTGAGTAAACAAGATTTGCAATAACGCAAAAAAGTAACCAATGCCAACGGTGCATAAATAACCGGTAAATAGCACTTTAATCGGCGTATCGTGGTCTTTTAAAGGAGTAAATTTTGTTGCCATAACCGTATCCTGAATAAGCTAAAGTGTGTCAGGAGCTTGCTGCTCCAATCAGTAAGTCTTTATTTATATGATAAAGTTTTAACCTGAAAAACCTGTATCCATAAAGTATAACCATTACAAATGACAGCTTATGTGTCATAAATTTAGTGCATCGTCGTTTTTTTCAATAATTGCGCCTCCGCTTTGCTACCTAAATAAACGTATACGCCAAGGGCTACCAGAAGTAAAGCCGTTGCGATAATAATCCATACCGCTTGTAAAATATGTTCGCTTTCGCCGTTCAGTGCGAACTTAAAAATCATCAGTAACGCTTCAATAGACACGGCGATAATAATCACCGAAATAAAACGCGTAATCGTGCGCCGAGTCGAACTATGCCGGAGAATATCTTTATACAACAAGACTTCTTCCTCTAGTGTGGTTTTGCCCAAATCAAAAATAGCCAATGCGAGCGTTAAATAAATGACTACGCCAAACGGCGTTTCAGTCGTCGTATTAGGCTTAACCATCGTGACAAATATCTTAAAACATTCGCTACCGCCAATGCATAACAGCGTTAAGGCGACAATAAACAAACCCAGCACAATCGATGAATACATGACCTTAAAATAAGGCTCAAAATATAATCGGCGGCTGTCGCCGGCTAAAAATGCCAGTGCAGCGCCTAAATCAATATCGAGCACAATGACGCCTTTAACGCAGCCATCGGCCTGGGTGATTTTAATACTTGTTGATAAACACAGTTCTTGTCTGACACTCGACAAATAGGGTTCGGTTACGACAACATGGTCTGTTGCCATCGCGAGGGCGTTGGTGCATAAATAAATTGATGGTTATTCTGTCCCTATCACCATTTTCA
>CAWUNX010000424.1:0-3140 GCA_963923905.1 uncultured Methylocucumis sp. | reverse complement strand
TGAAAATGGTGATAGGGACAGAATAACCATCAATTTATTTATGCACCAACGCCACTTTTATATAAAAACTACGCATTAGTACTGGGATGAAAAAATCCGTTACTACCACTGAATCGTTGCTCGATGGACTCGCCGAGCCTGACCGTCAAAAAATCGAGCAAGCCTTAGCCATAGTGACGCAATTTCCTGATGACGAAAGTTACCAGCGTCCTAAAGGGGTTGAAGTCGCTGCGATTCTAAAAGACTTACATGTAGACTTAAGTACTTTACTAGCCGCATTGTTAAGCGATCCACGAGTTAATAAGCTCAGCCCTGTTCCCGACCTCAAGTTGTTATTTGGCACAACCGTCGCCGCCATCGTCCAAGACGTCAACTGGTTGAATACCATTGCGGTGTATTCATTGGAAATGACGAACCAACCTAGCCAAACTGAGATTTTACGCCGCATGCTGTTATCCATGACGCATGACGTACGCGCTGTGTTAATTAAATTAGCGTTTCGTATCAAGCGGTTGCGTGGTTTACCTAAAGAATCTTACGACATGCGTCGATTTATTGCGCAAGAAACGTTGGATATTTACGCGCCACTGGCCAACCGCATGGGTATTCACCAGCTCAAATGGGAGCTAGAAGACTTAGCGTTTCGCTATTTACAACCGCAATCGTATCGGCATATTGCAAAGTCATTAAATGATAACCGTATTGCACGCGAGAGTTGTGTATTTCGCTTTACCCAATTGTTACGCGAAGCCCTACAACAAGCCGGGGTTCACGCAACTATCTCAGGCCGTCCCAAGCATATTTACAGCATTTGGAAAAAAATGCAGCGTAAGCAGGCCGGTATTGAAGAACTATATGATTTATTAGCCGTGCGCATTATTGTTGACAATTTACAACAATGTTATACCGCCCTAGGCATTGTGCACAGTCATTGGCAAACCATTCCTAAAGAATTCGACGATTACATCGCCAACCCGAAAGAAAACGGTTATCAATCGCTACATACTGTCATCTTAGACGCCGACGGCAATCGTATTGAAGTGCAAATCCGCACCCAAGCTATGCATGAATTTGCCGAATTAGGCGTGGCCGCGCATTGGGCATATAAAGAAGGCGGCAAACACGATGCCGCGACGGAAAAAAGCATTAACTCGTTGCGCAAATTATTAGAGCATAAAGACGATGACGAAACCTTAGCAGAAAGTTTTCGTAGTGAGTTATTTCACGACCGGGTATACATCTTAACCCCTAAAGGCCATTTAATCGATTTAGTGAAAAATTCGACACCGCTAGACTTTGCCTATGCGATTCATACAGAAATAGGCCACCGTTGCCGGGGCGCTAAAGTGAATGGGCGTATTGTACCCTTAACCTATACGCTATCTTCTGGCGAGCAAGTTGAAATTTTAACCGCAAAAGAAGGTGGACCTAACCGCAATTGGCTCGATGTCAACCTGGGCTATCTAAAATCGCCGACCGCGATAAGCAAAGTAAAAAGTTGGTTTAGAAATCAAGAACACAGCCGAACTATCGCGACCGGCAAGGCTATTTTAGATAAAGAAAGCCGCCGACTAGGCGTGACTCCGCCTGACTTAGCTGAACTCACTAAGCATTTTAAGCAGAAAAGCGAAGAACAGCTTTTAGAAGCCATAGGCCGTAGTGATATTAACACGCAACAACTGACGGCATTTTTTAAAATCCCTGAATTTGAAACTACGCAAGCTAAGTTACAACACGCGTCCGACTCCAAATCTATTATCTCAGTCGCTGGCATTGATAATGTTTTAACGAACTTTGCTCATTGCTGCACTCCGGTATCGGGTGATGAAATCATTGGTTATATCTCGTTAAAAAAAGGCATTACGGTACATCGCAAAGATTGCAGCAATATCACGCGCTTAACTCCAGATAAACAACTACGCTTAGTCAACGTAACTTGGAGTCAAGATAAAAAAGTCCGTTATTTAGTACCTATCACAATACAAGCGTTTAGTATGCAAAATGTATTAAGCGACGTTTCCCACGCACTCGCGCAAGCCAGAATTTACATCGCTCATGCCACCATGACTACCCACCCTGATTTTACTACCGAATTAAATCTTACTATTCAAATCGAAAACACCGACCAGCTCAGCCAAATTTTACATAAAATCAGTTGCTTACCGAATGTTATTGATGCTAAACGCAGGGCTTAAGCTTATTCTCAATCACTAATGGCTAACAAAAATAGCATTTAGCCAACAGCCGCTATAAAATCATCTTCACTCTTAACTAACGCCAAAATTAGCATGGATGATTTTTCTGAACACACTTTTAAACAATGGTGTGGGCTTTATAAACGCTTAATACTTGATGATGCTCAACGCCTAGGTCAGCTTATCGCATCATGTAGTAATCAAGAGTTCCAGCATTATTTATATACTGAATGCAACATCAGTAACTTTTTAACCCAAGATATAACAACAAACCATGACTATCTAAACGCTTACGGTTGTTTAATCCAATTAGAGCAACGTTATAAACAAATCCCTACCGCTAGTTTATTACACGGTATTGTCGAACAAACCGTGCACAATCAACGCTATATACTGGTTAAACATGAATCTTCTGCGATTAGCAAAGCCATTCCTGAAAGCAACCGTTTCAAGCCTGCCAAACAGCTTGGTACACAAGGCTTTATTAAGCTCTGTTATCATTGGCTTAAAGTTGAACACTCAACCCAATTCGATTGCCGCCGCAGTGACAGCTTAAACGCCTTGCTGACACGCAAGCACATTAACATTGGTTTTGCGCCGTTAGCCAACCATAAAGACATGCAATGGCAATATGATGTCGGCGATCTTCGCGCTGATGGTCGTATGCCTTTTTGGTGTGCGAATGCTCAGAACGAACTTGAACTGTCCGACAAAATGAAGTCCGCGCTGACAACAGCCTATGAACAAAAAGTTGATATTTTACTGTTACCGGAATTAATCGTAACCGAAGCGTTATTAACCGCTATACAAGCCTGGCTGCGACAACATAACGCATTTGAACCTGTTATCCGCCTCGTCGTCGCAGGCAGTCGCCACCTTCATAATGACAACAAGCACAATCAATTCAGCAATTGTTGTACCGTATTAAATCTGTCTCTTATACAC
>CAWUNX010000423.1:0-3150 GCA_963923905.1 uncultured Methylocucumis sp. | reverse complement strand
GGTGTTTTTAGTTTATCAACCTATCTCTCTGTCCGTTATTATTAGACCACTACAAGCGGCCAATGTGCCCGAACGCGAGGGGGCGAAGCTTATCTTGGGGTCACTGACCGGTAGCTGCAAAAAGATACGCCGCATTTGGGTGGATGGTGGATACCACGGAAAAGCATTTACGCAGTGGATAGCAGAATATTTCCGCATCATCTGGGAGGTCGTACTTCGTCCGCAAGGAACTTCCGGATTTAAATTGTTACCGCGTCGCTGGGTCGTCGAACGAACTTTTGCCTGGCTTTATCGTTACCGCCGCCTGAGCAAGGACTACGAGGTGTGTACCGACTCCAGCAAAGCATTTGTCCATCTCGCGATGATTAATCCAATGTTAAACAGGCTTGATGCGCGCAAGGCGTAATCCAGGGAGACATTTGAGACACGCACTAAGTTAATCCGCCAGTTTTTTGCTAACAGAGTGTCCAAAAAAGCCTAAGTTTCCATCTGCGTGCGTTAATCACAGCAACAGCTTTGGTTCATGAATCCGACTCCTATGTATTAAAAAACGGTAGATATTCCGACACCGAACCTGAAAACGCGTTAAAACGCGCCAAACTCTCCGACCATCCTAACGCCATACTGCGATCTAATAACCAAAACGATGCAATTACGGCAATAATAAGCGAGCCAAAATTGAGCGTTAAGCGTTGATAATACCAGCTATGACGCGCGAGATAGGCGAAGGGGAAAAAGATAGCGACGATGACAAACTGCCCAAGCTCAACGCCGACATTAAAACCGACTAAATTGACTAACAAATACTTACCATTCACGCCTAAATCATTTAACACGCTAGCGAAACCTAAGCCATGAATAAGCCCGAAGGCAAAAGCAGCTAGCCATAGTTTTTGAGTTACATAAGGTGAAATATTATTCAATGCCGCTAATAATACCGACGCGGCTATCGCTGACTCCACCCAGCGCGATGGTAAATCCAGCCAGCCTAATGCGGCTAAGCTTAACGTAATTGAGTGTGCGAGGGTAAACGCCGTTACGACTTTAGCCACTTCTAAAAAGGCGCTTTTTACTGCAATAACCGGTAACCATTGTCTACCGTTACGAAATACCACAGAAGGCAATAATAGGCTGATTAGGAATAAAATATGGTCATAACCTATCCATATATGCCAAACCCCTTCTTCTACAAATTGCTTAAACGACAACCATGCATTGGACTCGTTAAGCAGGATTTGTTGTCTAGGTTGCTCAGGGCTAAAAATCGCGGTCTGTTGCTCGCTATCTTGATTCACATTCAGTAAACCACGATGGGTAGGGTCTAAATCAAAAAACAGCCGATAATCGACGGTTAACTGTTCCGGCTTGATTGGGCACATAGCTGAAAAACGAAGCACGGCATAATAACCATCGCTATGTTGATCGACTAAATAATCACTGAGCTGTGTGGTGCATAGATTGGCGTCCGTGTTTAATGCCAAGCGCGCCAGGCTATATGCGACAACGGTCGCTTGATGGTGTTTTAACTCGCCCCAAGTGATTTGATTATCGGCATTATCATCTAAACCTAACGCATAATCTAAATCACGTAACGCAATATCCCATTGCCCAGTGATAACATCGTTGGTGATATTAATCGTTAAATAACTATCGCTAGGCTTATGCGCATAAGCCGGTAATGCCAATAAAGCAATGAGCAAAGTAAGCCAATTCCACATAAAACCTCCTCTATAGCTGCATGGCTGCTGTAACTAACGCATTTATCTGTACATCTTGCAGCTGCGCTTGTTTTAGCCAAGTTACGATTGAATTAAGCGCTGTGATGTCGTGAGCGGCCACCGCTGCAGCTAACACTAAGCGCGCATCCCAGGGTTCTTTTTGGACTTGCCAATTCGCTAAAGCCAGTTTTAACGCTTGCTCAGGCTGCTTAAACAGCTCTAAATAGACTCTCGCTTCTTCGCGTTGGTGTAAGGTTTCTTGGCGTAGTCGATACGCTGCCATGCGCAATTTAAGTTCATCGAGATGCTGAGCCGCCGCAGTCGACCCCAGAGTTTGCTCCGCCAAGGTTAAGCGTAACAACAGCGCATCTGAGCGATAATTATCTTTTATTAATTCAACAACTTGCTTAGGTTTGCCGGTATCTAATAAAAAATCACAATACGCGCTTAAGGCATAAACATCAGCCTCTGGTAGCGCTAAGGCTTGTTTGAAATAGCGCTCGGCGTCATTGTTCTTGCCTAAGCGTGTCGCTAATTCCGCTAATAAGGTTAATGCCCATAAATGGTCTTGTTCTTGACTTGCATTGGCTTCGGTTTCTTGTAACAACAAAAAGGCCGATTCCGCTTTACCCTGTAAACCTACGGTATTCGCCATGCAACTGGCATAAATTAACGCAGTACTTAAGCGTTTAAGCCTTTGGCAGCTCTGCATAGCTGCGTCATAATTGCCTATGACGGTTTGAATCACTGCTTGGCTTAACCACGCTTGGGCATTATCCGGGCGTTGGTTTAACACGGTTTGCAAATCAGTCAGTGCGCCTTGAAAATCATGGTTATGTTGTTTAATCGCCGCTTTCAGTAATAACACGTCAACAGGCGGCTCGGCTTGTTGCCACCAGCTTTTCACAGCAGCTTGAGCATAACCGTAGTAACGCGGGTCGCCATCTATTTTTACCTTGTCAATTAATAAGTTAGCTGCTTTTACCGCAACCGTTAAATTACCTGTATCAGTATTTAACTGCCGTTGCCAATAGCGTAATTCTTGGTCATAAACAGTATTCACGGAGGGTAAATGTTGTAAGATTTCTGCATCAGAACTTGGACGATAAGGCGTAGCAAAACTAAGCAAACAATGACTTATCAGAATATAAAACAACAGCTGTTTGAACATAGGAAACCTAACTGCAGCAGAGGGTGTTGATGAATATAAAGGCGTACACAAGAGTAAGAGAGTCAAAATCCCCCCCCCTACCCTTGTACAACGTTAAGCCTTAATTACAAGGATTAGCATCGGTTTCGCCGCAATCGATATGTCTACGGTTACGACCATCGTGCGGCGTGGGTAAAAATGGAAATACTTTATAAATACCATTCGCCGTCCAATACAGTTCGGCGCAACTATTGCTGAACAAAAAAGGGGTATACTGTAGAA
>CAWUNX010000422.1:0-3161 GCA_963923905.1 uncultured Methylocucumis sp. | reverse complement strand
TTGATTATGTATTATCGCTCATTTCTTGGTATTGGCGTTGATGGAAATAGCCCTATCATCCGGAATTGCCGAACCGCCATCAACGATAAGTCGACCATAGTTTTGCAACCGCGTAGCACCTATATAAGTATTCACACCGGATAGCGTTTGTGAATAAGTGCCGGGAGCTATTTGGCTTATTGATAACGAGCCTGAACCCGTGATGCTGCCGGAAAATGTCGTATTGGCATGTAAGGTAAGCGACAAGTCGGCAGTGTTGCTTAGGGTCACTGAACCACCGCCGCTCAACGAGCCTATTGATAAATTAGAAGATGGATTAAGATGAGCGCCAGTCGTGAGCGTAACATCGGTTCTATTACCTAACGCAAATGAGTTGCTAGTATTTACCGAACCTGCAGAAATCGTAGTTGCACCTGTGTAGCTATTGCCAGCTGTTAACGTTAACGTGCCCGCGCTGGTTTTAGTTAATTGGCCAGAGCCTGCTATAGCACCCGTAATCGTTAAAGTATCACTGATACCGTTGGCCACCGTTAACGAGGAACCTGAATTTATGGTTAATGTACCTCCGCTTAACGTGCTGCCATTCGCGGCATCACCATCTAAAGTCAAACTTTCGCTTAACGTCGGGTTTTGTGCAAACGAAACCGTTTGCCCCGCTAAACTACTGTCTATGGCTAAAGTTTGGCTACCAGTCGCGTCAGCCGCTGCAATTGCAACGGCCTCGGTAAAGCTAACGCCGTTACTAAGGTCAATGGTTCCAGTATCTGTGCTATTAGTAATCTTAATCGTATCGCTGGCAACGGTAATATCGGCATTAACTTCCGTTACGCCGTCAGAAAAAGTCATCGTTATTACGGCATCACCGGCTGGCGTGTCATTGCGATAAGAAATTCTCCGCACAACTTCTTGCACCAGCGCTGTCGTCGCCGGTGTACCGGAACTGTTAAAATTAATCGTCAAAACGCCGCCAGTATTGGTAAAGCTTGCAAAAGTCTGACTGCTGCTTTGTAAATCGCTACCGTTGACGGTAAAACTCGCTCCGCTGGTATCGAAGCCGAATATATCGCTGCTGAGGGGTGTTCCAGAACGCTGTACGGTTAACGAACCGCCGCTGTAATCGCCGTTGCCGCTATTCAGCGCATCGAATTCGGTATCGCTAACCGTAGCGTCGCTACCGCTGTCTAACAAAACGGTATTACCGATACCCGGCCAGCTTACAGAATCACCGTTCAGATTATTAATAACAGGTGTTGAATCGACCGGAAGAATCTCTGAATAAGATTGAATCGCTGAATTATCCAATGTGCTGGATTGTAAGGCGCCCACTTGATATTCCAGCAACCAGTCGCCGCCTTTTAAAATACTACCTGTTAAATTCTCTGATGCCGCAACATCGGCCTGAGTAATTGCCGCAAGCTGCTGTAATAAAGCCTTGCCTTCATCATTTGCAGCGATATTACAACCATATAAAAGGACATCCCCGCTTTCCGAAAGCGCCGAACCTAATAGCGCTAAATCCTCGGCGCGTTGCGAAACTGAATCCATATCCAGTGTAAATGCGCCAAGGTTAACTTGTCCTTCAGCACCATGGGTAAAGATATGCATCGCATCATAGCCCGAATGTGCCTCAGCCCATGCCACCATTTGCGCTAAACCATCTTGGCTAGCATCGAGCACGACTATTTCGACACTAGGAGACATATCTTTTATTAAGGCTTGGTAATCTTTGATATTATTTGCAACAAAAACAATTTCTTTAGCAGGCATCTTGGCTACTTGAAAACTCGTCATCGAAGAGACAGCAACCTCATCCGCAATAAACTTAGCATCGCAGTTAACTTCACGATCTAATAATTTTGTTGATTTAATAATTTTCATCTTCGCCTCAACGTGTTTTATGAGATTAATAAAACGCTATTACACTGATTATGGAATATACACGGAATACTTCAGTAGTCGTTAAAGCCATCATTTAGCAATGATGCCTGCTTAACAAAATGATAAACATACCGACATATCCGAAAATACTAAAGATTTTACAGAAACTGCGGTTTAAAAATTATTGCAGCAATATAAGCATTTTGGTACATATACAAAAACTATCTAATTACTAGTTACTCAACACTGCAGGAGATAGACAGAAAACTACTCTTTGCGTTTTCTGCATTTGCCACAGCCATAATGAGTTACTGATAACAACACATAACAATAACAGACTCACTATAAAACTTGAGCTTTAGCACAAAACCCTATAGTATTGAGTCAATACTAAAAACGGAGGAGATATGAAAAAAACGACCCAATACTGTCACGCTGTTTTATTATCCGCTTTACTCTCGCCTGTTGCGCTTGCAGAACCTAATCCCCATGAGCTGTATCAAAACAATTGCGCTAGCTGTCATGGTTCAGATCATGGCGGTTATTTAGCACCACCATTAAATGCCGATACATTAAAAGGCCGTAGTCCTACAGCGCTACGCACGATTGTCATGGCTGGCAGCTTCGATACGCTAATGCCACCGTTTTATGGCAAGCTTACTGATGATGAAATTCGTAGTGTCGTCAAGCACTTACAATCCACGCCAAAATTACCGAATCCGGCGTGGACAATAGATGACATGAAATCATCATTAAAAGTCTATGTGTCAGACGAAACCACCTTGCCCGCACAACCCACCTACGCAATTGATAATATGGACGATGTCATCGGCGTAGCCGCGCGTGGTAAATACGGTCGTGGCGAAGGTTCGCGCGCTATTTTTATTAACAGCAAAACGCATAAAAAATTAGGCGAAGTACCAACCGGAACCGCTGCCCATATCATTGATTACAACCCAGTCAATCCGCGCTGGGCTTATGTCAAAACCGATACCGCCGAGATTTTTAAAGTCGATTTATACTCGATGCAAGCCGTGCGCAGTATCAAAACCGGCTATAACGGTCCAGGTATGGGAGTATCACGCGATGGTAAATACATTATGGCAGGCTCATTCGTACCGCATAACGCCGTTATCTTAAACGCCGATACTTTAGAGCCGCTAAAAACTTTTGAATTAGAAGGTATTGATCCTGATGGCAAACAGGTTTCGTCCGATTCAGGTATGGTCATTGGCACGCCTTTCGCCGATGCTGTCTCTTATACACATCTGACGCTGCCGACG
>CAWUNX010000421.1:0-3177 GCA_963923905.1 uncultured Methylocucumis sp. | reverse complement strand
GTGTGGTTGAAATTATTAATGCCACTCAGTAATCATGCCGAACGGTATTGGCAATGACCACACCATCACAACCGAATCGGATTTACCGTCTCGCACTACCCGTACCGTTATACCGGTTATTTGATTATTTAATCGATGACAGCATTCCTCTAACACAACCCGGTGCTAGAATCGAAGTACCGTTTGGTAAAACCGTACAGGTAGGGATATTAATCGAGATAGCTACAGAATCAGAAGTTAAACTAGACAAGCTTAAACCGATTTTACGCGTCTTAGACCACCCACCGTTATTATCAAAGGTAGATTTAGAGTTGCTACACTGGGTTAGCCGTTACTACCACTATCCGTTAGGGGAAGTCATGAGTCTTGCGTTTCCAAAGCTGTTGCGAGACCCTGCTTTAAGCACCGATTATGCCGAGCCTCATTATCAACTCACTGAAGCCGGCTTAAACCTAGCACTTAGCACATTAACACGCAGCCGAAAGCAACATGCGGTTATCGCCTTTCTGCAACAGCATGCACACGCGGTTAACGCAGCTACGCTGCTCCGTCACACCCAAACCACTCCCGCCCTGATTAAGCAACTGATTGCTAAAGAATGGCTAGTTCGCGTTCCACCAGTTGAAGCACAGCCTTTATTAAGCCAACAGGTGTTAAAAAGCCCAATACTTTCGGCTAATGCTGAACAACAAGCTGCGATATCAGCTGTTTCTGAACAATTAGGTCGGTTTTCAGTATTCTTACTCGAAGGCGTGACCGGCAGCGGCAAAACCGAAGTCTATATGCAAATTATCCAACAGGCACTGATTCAGGCATTACAAGTCTTAGTGTTAGTACCGGAAATTTCTTTAACCCCCCAACTAGAACAGCGTTTTCGCCAGCGTTTTAATGTCGCTATTGCTGTTTCGCATTCCAAGTTAACCGATAAGCAACGTGGTCTTGCCTGGTTAAGCATACAACAAGGCCATAGCCAAATCTTATTAGGCACGCGCTCAGCCTTGTTTACGCCGTTGAAATGGCCGGGTTTGATTATTTTAGATGAAGAGCATGACGTCTCATTTAAACAACAAGACGGCCTGCGTTTTTCTGCGCGCGATGTCGCAGTAATGCGGGCTAAATTACTCAATATTCCGGTCGTCTTAGGTTCAGCGACACCGTCATTAGAAAGCTTGCACAATGCCTTTAATCGCCGTTATCAACATTTACAGCTCCCACAACGCGCCGGGCTAGCGATAACACCTGAGATGGTGTTACTGGATATTCGTAATAAAAAAGTCGAACAAGGTTTATCGCAACGCTTATGCGAAGAAATTAACACCACTTTAGCCAAGCGTGAACAAGTCTTATTGTTTATCAACCGACGCGGGTTTGCCCCTAGATTAATCTGTCATAGCTGTGGCTGGGTTGCTCGCTGTAAGCACTGTGATGCTAACCTCGTCGTGCATAAACGCGAGCAAGCCTTGCGTTGTCATCATTGCGGCAGCCGTTACCAACCCGTTAATACCTGCCCTGTTTGTAATGCACAAGAATTAGTCCCTTTAGGTTTAGGTACTGAACGCATTGAGCAACTATTAACGCAGTATTTTCCAAACCATAATATCGCCCGCATCGATCAAGACAGCGTGCAACGCAAAGGCGCGTTGACTCTGTATTTACAACAAATTCAACAACAACACATAGACATTATTTTAGGCACACAACTCTTAGCCAAAGGCCACCATTTTGAAAATGTCACCTTAGTTGCTTTACTCGATGTCGATAGCGGTTTGTTTAGCATCGATTTTCATGCTGCCGAGCGTTTAGCACAACTGATTGTGCAAGTGTCTGGCCGGGCAGGACGTGCGGAAAAACCGGGTAAAGTTATTTTACAAACTCGGCATCCTGAGCATCCGTTACTGACCACCCTATTGAGCCAAGGTTATGCCGAATTTGCTCGCATGGCATTAGCCGAACGCGCTTCAGCACAACTGCCGCCGTATAGTTACCAAGCCTTGCTTAGAGTTGAAGCCAATGAACAAGACAAAGCCGAACAGTTCTTGCAGCGAATAATCGACTCTGCCCAGCAATGTGCAGTTAATGACGTCAGCGTACTAGGGCCTGTACCTGCACCTATGCCTAGGCGCATAGGTTTTTACCACTACCAGCTCCTATTACAAAGTGCCAACAGAACACATTTACACTTTTTAATCAATCATTTAATAAAAGAAATCAATCAGATAAAAGCTTCAAAAAAACTCCGTTGGTCATTGGATGTAGACCCCATCGATTTATTTTGATGCAACACCATCCAGAGAATGCGGTGTTTTTTTTTGTTGCGAAAAAACACCTGTCTTATATTTCATCGAGTTAGACACCCGTCTTAGCATCGCATCACTTCGAAACTCGTTTTTTCAGAAAAAACACTATATATTGCGTTTAACAACGATAGCAATAACCATATATAGTTATACGCACTATCGCTAACCTACTGAATTTTCTTATTTTCCACCTTTCTGCTCAGGACTTGTTCATGTCAGCTTTACTTCATGTTGCCCCTCTCGTTGATACCGACATCCCGTTGCAAGACGCCTCATTGGACATTTGGGATCAAAAATACCGCTTAAAAACTAAAGACGGCAAAGCCCTAGACACCGACATAGACGCAACTTATCAACGCGTTGCCAAAGCGTTAGCCGAGGTCGAGCACCCGTCTAAACAAGAACAACAGTATCAAGAATTTCTATGGGCTTTACGTCAAGGTGTGATTCCGGCCGGACGCATCGTCTCGAATGCCGGCGCACTAGAACACAAACCGGCAACATCAACGATTAATTGCACCGTATCGGGTACGATACAAGATTCCATGGACGATATTCTACATAAAGTCCATGAAGCGGGACTAACGCTAAAAGCAGGCTGCGGCATAGGTTATGAATTCTCTACGCTAAGACCTAAAGGCGCGTATGTCTCAGGCGCGGGCGCGTATACCTCAGGGCCATTATCGTTTATGGATATATACGACAAAATGTGTTTTACCGTCTCATCTGCCGGTGGCCGACGCGGTGCGCAAATGGGTACGTTCGATGTCAGCCACCCCGATGTCGTCGAGTTTATCCGCGCTAAGCGTGAAGATGGTCGTTTACGGCAATTCAACTTATCACTGCTGATTACCAGTGAATTTATGCACGCAGTTAATAA
>CAWUNX010000420.1:0-3195 GCA_963923905.1 uncultured Methylocucumis sp. | reverse complement strand
CACCCTTCTTAAATTTTAAGACTGGGGGTTTTAAATTTCGGAAATAGCCTTAAACGACAAAAGCCATGTCAGATCAGGCTTAAGCGATACGATGGAGCCCGGCTCTATCAGCGATTTAGGTATGTCAGATAAACTCGTATTTCGTGCCAAATTTACCTCCGCTATGCCGACTCCGGCGCAGCGCTATTGGCGCGGGCCGGTGTTTGCTTATACCGACGGTAAGCTCTGGAGTAAAGCGAACAGCCGCAGTTTTGAACAACAACTGGCAAAGCCCCGCTTTTCTGGTCAAGCCCATGAATACACCTTGCTAATGGAGCCGCGTGATAAGAATTGGCTGTATGCGCTGGATTTACCCAGCCAATTACCTAAGCCTTTATTCCAAAATGCCTATTACCAAGTATTAAGCATGGATAACCCGGATAAACGCTCAGAATACAAGCTTATTTCTTACCCTAGTTATAATACAGGCGCGTTATCTGACGCAGAGCGCAGTGTTAACCTACAATTACCCGCTAAACCATCAGAAAAAATCAACGATTTCGTCAAACAGCTACAAGGTTTTTCTAAACCGCCACAAGTCTTTATCAATAACATACTACAACATTTTCGTACCGAGGATTTTCATTACACGTTAACGCCACCGTTAATGGAAGAAAATCCTATAGAAACGTTTTTATTTACCACTCGTTACGGTTTTTGCAGCCATTATTCCGCCGCGTTTGTTTATTTAATGCGCGTGGCCGGTATTCCAGCGCGCGTCGTTACCGGGTATCAAGGGGGTGAATATAATAAAGTAGGCGATTTTCTTGAAATACGCGAAGCCGATGCTCATGCGTGGGCAGAAGTATGGTTAGTTCATCAAGGTTGGGTAAGAGTTGACCCTACGGCTGCGGTTGCACCAGAACGCGTAGAGAAAAATCTGGATTTAGAAGAATTAGTACCCGGTGGCATCATTCGTTTTAGTAACGATAGTGACGTCCATTCAGGTGCTTACCAATGGTTGAAACAAGCCACGCAACTTTGGAGTCATGTTGATTACAACTGGCAGCGTTGGGTGATTAACTACAATACGAAAAACCAAGCACAATTTTTAGCCTCACTAGGCATTTTTGATTTAAAAACCATGTTATATGGCTTGCTGGTCAGTTTATTTGTGCTTACGTGTTTGTTAAGTTGGGTATTATTACGGCAACAGCGTGCTAAGCCAGACCGATTACTGCTAGCGTACCAGCGGTATTGCCGAAAATTAGCTAAATGCGGTTTGCACAGAAATCCAGCAGAAGGCGAATTAAGTTTTGCGGAGCGCGCTAAGCAACAGTTACCCGAACATGCAGAGGCGATACAGCAAATTACCGCGCTCTATTTAAAACTGCGCTATGGAAAACAGTCATCAACGCAGGATTGGATACTTTTAACTAACAAAATCAACGTATTTTCTCTGCGTAGTTTCAAGGTAAAAAGTAGCTCAATTAATGGGTAAATATACTCTGAGTGCACCCCATCTACTGCCTGCTTAAGTATAATCTATTGAATAATATGATTATTTAACTTAAGCCAGCAGTATTAAAAGTATGTCTAGGGTTTGTGCGGCGTTACTGCGTTGTCAATTTACCCATTTTAACGACTTCAAAATCGGTATTTTTGACTTGTTTTAATGTGTTTAATAAATCGTCATCCCAGCGCTCATCAGCCGTTCCTGAGATGAATAAATTACCGCCATTATCGGCGACAATCATGCCGTATTTTTTTAACGCCCGTAAAATAACCTGGGCCGGTTCCGCAAAACCGCTAATATCGTAATTGGCTTTTAGCCTTAATCTAGCGCCCATAGGCAAGGCGTTCTTTGAGGTAATATCGCTAGCAAAATGCCGTGCCGGGTAAATATAGGCTCTACGTGTGTCTTCCACGGTAAACCGTATCGCATGGTTAATGGCGTGCTGAATGTACACCTCATCATAGCGCACCAAACCCGGCAAAATAGGGAGGCCGGCCGCGTCGGCAGAGGTCCAGCCCGCAGGTCTTAATTTATTGGATTTTAAATTGAACACAGCACCTGAGCCAGCATCCCAACTGCCGTCGGTATTAGGATAAGAACTCCATGCCTCGTAAAGTTTCCAATGGTCTTTATCCAATACCAGCACATGCCTATCGCCTGTGGAATGAGCGCCGCCTTCAATCGGTGCATCCGCTGGAAACGGATAAGGGCCTGGATCGCTTTCATCGTCGTAGTCGAAACGCATAGGTACTTTAGGCTCGCTCCCCGTGACAACGAGATACGGAATTCCGAAGGGTTTGCCATCATCCCAATACGCATTAGCGCCGAAGTCAGGATGCAGTTCGGTATTTGTGCCCAGATGATTAATCAAATTAGTAGAATTGGGATCTACCGGCTTGGTATCGATAGCTTGGTTCCAAGGGTTACTGGCAGGAAACAACTGATTGCCTTTTAAATCAGCATTAAGCCCTAAGTCGGTATCTTTGCCCCAAACCGAAACAAGATTAAAACTGATAAAGCAGGTTAGTAACAATTTATAAGCGTTTTTCATAACACATTGCCTCCAAAAAAGTTAGTTTGACTAGCGTTTGTTATTGCCTGTTCTTCCAATTTACGCTTGCAATAGCGAGAGAGGAGTTTTAGCTTTCTGTATTATGGCTGTGTAGTGCTTAAGCGAATAATTTAGAAAGCTATGTTAAGTCTAATTCTTAGTTGATTTTGATAGGTAAGCAAGACAAGCGCTAAAAGATAATAGCTAAACCAGAATCAAACGCTTGTGATATATGCACATCGGTTAAATATTCATAGACAGGCTATGCGCTTGCGTAACAGGATGCTTACGTTTTGATTTAATGGGTTGCATTTTTATCTGCTTCGTAACATAGAGTACAAACCAAGGTTTGTACTTCCGTCTGGATAAGTGTCTAAGCGCTTGCGAGCGCTGTGCGAAACTCAGAGCTAACTCAACACCCTTCGCAAGCCATGAAAATCATTGAGCTAGACGGCTTCACCCAAGTACAAACCACGCGAAGGTCTGGTCGCGTGCAGTCAGGATTGGTTCCACCACGGCTTTAACGGTATCCATAAAACTGTTGCTGATTTACTTAGTAATCCTTTTTGTAAGCGCCTGTGCGGCAGTGAACAGATATTAGGCTATTTCCATCAACGCCAATACCAAGAAATGAGCGATAATACATAAT
>CAWUNX010000419.1:0-3221 GCA_963923905.1 uncultured Methylocucumis sp. | reverse complement strand
TCCTCTCTGGTCTCGTGGGCTCGGAGATGTGTATAAGAGACAGGCGCCTGAGTTTCTGACGGCAAACCGGTCACCGGCTTCACCGTTGATAAAGGCTTTACCGCCAGTTGCGCCGAATAATGCGAAGTTGCCGATTAATACGTTATTGCCAGGCGTTTTTATACCGCCACCGGGAGATTCGACCACTAAGACGCCGCCACAAGCTGATTTACCGACGCCATCGTTACAGGTGCCTAAATGCTCCATGCGCATACCATCATTTAAAAAGGCGCCGTAGCTTTGTCCGGCTGAGCCTGTTGTGCGAATGATGATGCTGTCGGGTGCTAAATAGCGCCGTCCATGCGCATTATGGTAAATGCTTGGATGGTCTTGTGCTTGTTGTTCGGTAAGTCCATAAGCTAATAAACGTTCGATGTCGATAGCAGCTTGTCCACCGACGGTTTTATTGCGGTTGTTTAATTTAAAGCCTTCGCCTTCGATAATCAGCTGTTCGCGCTTCGTTGTGATGAAGTCGGTTTTTACCCGCTCGATGATTTTGGCATCGATGTTAAAACAGGCTTCTAAATATATCGGTTTAGCAATTTTGACGACATCGACTTGATTTAACATTTTTTTCAAGTTGATTTGGCCAATCATTGATGGATGGGTAATCAAATGTAATAAGTCGGTTTGACCACGAATTTCCGCTAAGCTTTTATAGCCTAGTGCAGCTAAAATTTCGCGCACTTCATGGGCTAAATTCATAAAGTATTGTGCTAATACTCTGGCATCGCCTTTGAATTCCTCATGAGCCGTAGTGAGTCCAGCGGGACATTTGATATTGCAATTTTTTGCCATGACGCAACGTAACATCATCAGTGCTGTCGTGCCAAACTCAAATGAGTCTGCACCTAAAATGGCTGATTTTACGACATCGACGCCACTTTGATGTGCGCCGCTACAACGTAAGATAACTTTATCGCGTAAACCGTTAACCGCTAAAGCTTGATGTACTTCAGCAATGCCGATTTCGGGCGAGCGACCGCTGTTTTTTAAGCTAGTCACAGCTGCCGCACCTGTGCCACCTGTGTTACCGGCGACGTTAATAACATCGGCACCGGCTTTAGCAACGCCGACAGCAATAGTGCCTATGCCTTCTGATGAGACTAGCTTAACGCCTACGCGCACACGTGCGGCTTTGGCATCATGAATTAATTGCCCTAGGTCTTCGATAGAGTAGGTATCGTGGTGCGGTGGCGGGCTAACCAATTCCACTTTAGGCGTACCGCCGCGTAATGAGGCAATTTCTACCGATACTTTCGCTGCTGGTAATTGTCCGCCTTCACCCGGTTTTGCACCTTGGGCGATTTTTATCTCAATTTCTTCAATCGTTGGATCGGCTAAATAACCCGCCCAGACACCGAAGCGTCCTGAGGCGAATTGTTTAATTTTACAAGAGCGTAAAGTGTTAAAGCGGCTGAAGTGTTCGCCACCTTCACCTGAGTTGCTTAATGCCCCGACAATATTGGTACCTAAAGCAACCGCTTCATGCGCTTCGGCGAGTAATGCGCCATGGCTCATCGCGCCCGATGCGAAGGTTTTAGTGATTTCATGGGCAGGTTGCACATCAGCTAAGGCTATTGGCGCTCTAGCAGGTTTGAGCGAGCCTAAATAACAGATTAAGTCATTATCTGGCGTTTCGGTGGTAATAACCAGAGTGTTATTTTTTTGCTCAGCGTTAAAGGCTATGTGGCTGAAGCGCTGTTTAAGGTAGTCCAGTAGATGGCTGAGGGTGTCTTGGCTTAATCCGCTAGTCAATTCCAATGTGACTTGGTTAGGTTGAGTACATAAGGCTTTAAGTCCGCGTATGACAAAATTACGATTGCCGTGTAAATCTTGTTTGCTGAGCAGAGTGTTCAGCTCTTGCGCTGACTGGACGCTGGTCAAATCCACCGGAAAATCCATAACGTCGCGTAAAGCCGCCGGTCTTAATTCCCGTTCGTGATAAAGATTTTTAGTAAAGCTGCGGTAGGCTGGCGTAATACCAAAGCGGTCGATTTGCTCAGGTGTGCGCAGTTCATAGCCGGTATCTAAATAAGCGGTATCGCTCGCGACGGGTGTCGTGTCTTTGTTGGCTTCAGCGATATACAGTATTGGCTCATCGGTCATGTGGATATATTCTCTGACAGCGGTGTTGCCGTAAGAATGTCCTGCACCGTCTTGGCGTTCTTTGAATAAGCCTAAGAAGGGTATGTCTTTTTCAGCGCTAACCGATAAGGCTTTTTGATGCCATTCAGCCGCACTTTGTGCAATATCAGCAAAGCGAGCGCCGCCTACTGATGAGTGGATATTGGGGAAATATGCCGTGAGTTTAGGCTCATCGGTATCTAAATAATTCGATTCGAAAAATTCACCACCAATATAGCTTTCTACGGTACATAAACCGAATTTACCCATGGTTTTCATCAGTGATTTTTCAGTGCCTTTTTGGAATTTTTCCAGCACTTTCTGCCATTCTTGCTCAGGATATTGACTAATGACTCGGTTGTGAATGGTTAACGGACATATCGCTGAGGCGCCAAAGCCTAATATCGTGGCAACATCATGAGGATTTGAGGCTTGGCCGGTTTCGGCAATTAATGACGAGTTAAAACGTAAACCTTGCGAAACTAAACGCTGATTAGCCGCTGCTATCATTAAGATGCAAGGGATAGCGGCTAATTCTGGGTTAATACCCAGGTCAGATAAAATAATAATGCCGGTATTATTTCTAGCCGCCGTTTCGATTTGGTCGCAAAGCGTGGTTAATGCCTGTTCTAAGTTCGCTTCGTTCTGCTCGGCATTAGTAAAGTCGGGATGGAATAACATCGCGAGCGTTACCGTGCTGACTGCGGTTTGCCGTTTAATTTTTTCTAGTTGGGTGCGTTGTAGAATCGGCGAATCAATGATGAGTTGCTTGCTATCGGCACTTGAGAAATTAGGTTTAGCACCTAATGCGACGCGCAATGTCATGCCATCGCTTTCACGTATCGAATCCAACGGTGGATTGGTGACTTGGGCAAAGCGCTGGCTAAAATAACGTGACATGCCCCCTTCGGCATTCGTTAAGGCATTGGGTGCGAGTCCGTAGCCCATCGCAGATACTTTTTCCATGCCTGTTGCCAAAATAGGGTCTAGCATGAATTTAAAGCTTTCTTGCTGTCTCTTATACACATCTCCGAGCCCACGAGACCAGAGAGGAT
>CAWUNX010000418.1:0-3221 GCA_963923905.1 uncultured Methylocucumis sp. | reverse complement strand
GTTTTAATTCAGCGCTAATAGCTTGCAAGACTAAATCGCCTGTTTTATGACCAAAGTTATCGTTAACAGACTTAAAATGGTCAATATCGAATATTAGCAACGACATAGGCGTGCTATAACGTAGCGCGCGTGATAATTCCGCCTCGGCAAGTTCCATAAAATAACGCCGGTTAGCAATACCCGTTAAAAAATCAGTATGCGCTTGCCGCTCTAATTCTACTCGCGCATTATGATGCTCAATGGCTATGCTCGCTAAATTAGCCACTTGATTGATTAATAGAAGTGCGTTTTTATCAGGTTCTGCCGGAACGCGATGATAAATAGCAAAGGTACCCAACACTTTACCTTTCACCGTTAAAATCGGCTCAGACCAACACGAGGCTAAGCCTGCTTGCTCTGCAAGACCTTTATAATCTTGCCAAAAAGGATGCGTTTTTATATTGCTGACAACCACCCGTTGCTTTCTAACAGCAGCCGTACCGCAAGAACCTACCCCCTCACCAATTGCCGCACCGTCAATCGCTTGGTTATAAAAGTCTGGCAAACTAGGCGCTGCGCCGGTATGCAAATGCTTGCCTTGCTCATCGAGCAACAAAATAGAGCACAACATATCAGGTTGTTCTGCTTCGATACTACGCACTAATGCGCTTAAAACCTCTGCCAATACCTCGCCTCTAGCAATGAGTTCTAATATTGCACTGCGTAGATTATCGCGTCGCTCTGCCAACCAGCGCTCGCTGATGTCGTTGTAACTCATTAAACAACGCTCATCCTCCCAAGAAATCGTCAAAATGACCCGATGCGCCTTAGCGTCTTTAGCAATAATGGTTGTCTCAAGCGGCGTGATTTTAGCGCCTTCTTCATTAGCCATCTTCGCCTGCCAAAGCCAATTTTCAACTACATTATTGCGATAGTTAGCCTCCGGAAAAGCGAGCTGAAACCAATCATCTATAGTTGAGAAGTCATTTAAGGTATAACCAAATAACTCAGTAAAACGCTTATTAACGTATTCAAGGTGACCATGCACATCTGACCAAGCAATACCTATGGCCGAAGAATCCAAAATGGTTTGTAATCGGACTTGGCTAATTTGTAGCGCTTGCTCGGTACACTTATGCGCTTGTACTTTTGCCTGCAACTCATTATTTTTACGCACAAGCTCTGCAGTGCGTTGCTCAATTGATTGCTGCAAATTTCGATTTAACTCGGCTAAACGTCGCTCTGCTTCTTGCTGACGTAATCGAGTCAAACCACTTTTAGCCAACATCTGTGCCATTTGTACGAAAAACATCATCGTTTTTTCAACTTGCTGCTTAGAAATAATCGGCACTTCAGCGATTGCGGCTAAATATGCTTCTTTATCATAACCATAAGTCTCAGCTTGTCTAGCAAAATAAGCCATATCAGGCGGTTCATGCAGTAACTGACCAAAATACAACGTACCTATTGATTTACCTTCGACCGTAATCGGCGTGGCGTAATCCATCAACCCATTGTTGCACGCAACACCGATATAAACACCAGCCAATAAACTCTTTTCCAAATAACGATTGCTTTCAAAACAGCTAGCTTGACTGCACGAATTAGCTCTATGAAAATCTACGCAAGCCTTCTGCCAACCGGCTGCGCTGATGATATTATTATCGGCATCGGCTAAACCATGCATAATACCAGTAGCCTCATAAAATGAGGTTAACATGTCGCGGAATGCGTCAATATCAACTAAATCGGTAAATCGATAATCCATGAAAAGTCTTTAGTAAAAAATATAAGCCTAAGCCCGTTAACGTTATTATCGAGGCTAGCCCTCTTTTCTCAAAATTAATCGCATAAATATTCAGACACAGAAAATAACGCTGTACAATAAAGGGTTACATTCTAAAGTTTAACACCATGTACAAATATAACGGACGCGTTATCCATCAAAGCCATGATGACGATGGCATTGTAGAAGTCGTTGAAAACGACCAAGTGAGATCGCTGCATTTCGGTTCCATCCCTAGACAAAGCAGCATGTCTTTACTATATCCTGACAAGCTAGAACTCGATTATGTTAGAGCCATGACTTTAGCGTATTTATTTAAACCGCTAGCTCATGACGAAATGCTTATCATAGGATTAGGCGGTGGTTCATTAGCTAAACATGTCTTACAACAATATCCTGATTGCCGTTTAACTATCATCGAACAACGCCAAAGCGTTGTGACTATTGCACACCAATTTTTTGCGCTACCAACCGACCCGCGTTTAACAGTGATTATTGACGATGCCGGGCGCTATTTACGCCTAAACACCCATACGTGTAGCGAACGTTTTAGTTTAATTAGCATTGATGCCTTCGACCATGAAGGCCTAGCTGCATCGATTAATAACAAAGCGTTTTTATCAGCCTGCCATAAAGTACTAAAACATGACGGTATCCTCGTCATTAATTTATGGGGCGGAACAAGTAACCCGGTGTTTCAGCAAGTGGCGTTATGGTTAGGCCAAATTTTTAATTGGCGTATTCTATTTTTACCCGTACCCGGCAAAGGCAACATTATAGGCTTTGCGTTTAATACAGGCGTGGTTAACTATTCATTCAAAGCCTTAGCGGAATACGCTGAGCAACTCGCACAACGCTTACATATCGATTACCCGTTTTATTTAAAAGAAATAAAACGCCATAACACCAGTACCTTAAAACAAATCATACGCTCATGACAAATACCTCTTCACCCACCGCATTATTCAGCTATAAAAAATATTGGGCGAAGCGTTTCGGCACAGCGCCCATTCTACCTACCAGCCGCGCGGAAATGGACGCATTAGACTGGGATAGTTGTGATGTCATACTAGTCACCGGCGATGCCTATATCGACCACCCCAGCTTCGGCATGGCGCTGATTGGTCGTTTATTAGAAGCGCAAGGCTTTCGCGTTGGCATTATCGCGCAACCCGATTGGCGTAGCGCTGACGACTTTAAAAAACTAGGCCGACCCAATTTATTCTTTGGCGTAACCAGCGGCAATATGGATTCGATGGTTAACCATTACACCTCAGATAAAAAAATCCGCTCTAACGATGCGTACACCGCCAATGGCGAAGCAGGCAAGCGGCCTGACCGAGCGGTACCCGTATACTCACATCGCTGCCGCGAAGCATTTAAAGACGTACCCATTATCATCGGCGGCATAGAAGCCAGCTTACGCCGTATTGCCCATTATGACTATTGGTCCGAT
>CAWUNX010000417.1:0-3248 GCA_963923905.1 uncultured Methylocucumis sp. | reverse complement strand
ATAGTTGCGCGCTGTCATTATCAAGTTGATAGTCGTCTTTGAAACGTTGCTTTTTGGCATCGGGTAATTCAGGTAGAGATGCCTTAAGCTTGGTTTTTAATGCTTCTTCAATATGTACGGGCAATAAATCCGGGTCTGGAAAATAGCGGTAATCGTTGGCTTCTTCTTTACTACGCATAGAGCGCGTTTCGTCTTTCGCTGAGTCGTAAAGCCGCGTTTCTTGGACAACGGTTAAGCCACGTTCTAATAGTTCAATTTGCCGCTCAATTTCGTGATTTATCGCTTTCTCAACAAATTTAAATGAGTTGATGTTTTTAATTTCCGCGCGTGTGCCGAATTTTTCTTGGCCTTTAGGGCGAACGGATACGTTGGCATCGCAGCGAAAAGAGCCTTCTTGCATATTGCCATCGCAAATTCCAAGATAACGCACTAATTCGTGTAGTTTACGCATATACGCAACCGCTTCTTTAGCGCTACGCATGTCGGGTTCAGAGACTATTTCCAATAACGGCGTACCGGCGCGATTTAAATCAATACCACTGAAGCCATGATAGTTCTCATGCAATGATTTTCCCGCATCTTCCTCTAAATGCGCGCGCGTGATACCAATACGTTTACTGACACCATCGACGTCTATGTCTAAAAAGCCTTTGCCAACGATAGGTAATTCATATTGACTGATTTGATAGCCTTTAGGTAAATCAGGATAAAAATAATTTTTGCGGGCAAACACAGAATAAGGCGCAATTTCGGCATTAATCGCTAAGCCAAATATCACTGCTTTATGCACGGCATCTTCATTGAGAACCGGTAACACGCCGGGCAGGCCTAAATCAATAGCCGAGGCTTGAGTATTCGGTTCAGCACCATAAGCGGTTGCTGAGCCGGAAAAAATCTTTGACTGCGTGGCGAGCTGGGTATGAATTTCTAAGCCTATAACGGCCTCCCAAGTTGCATTTTGGGTATCATGGTAAGCAGATTCAAATGTCGTAGTCATGGTGCGACCTATTGATAAGCGCTAGGCATACGTTTATGCCAATCGGTTACTAGCTGGTATTGGTGGGCAATGTTTAATAAGCGTTGCTCGGCAAAGTAATCGCCTATGATTTGTAAGCCTACCGGTAAATTAGGTTTATCAGCGCCATCAGCGCTTAAGCCAACTGGAATCGACATAGCGGGTAAGCCCGCTAAGTTAATTGCAATAGTAAAAATATCAGCGAGGTACATTTGTATCGGGTCAGCCGATTTTTCACCTATACCAAATGCATTACTCGGTGTGACCGGGCTCATCAGAACATCAACTTTGCTTAAGGCTTGTTTGAAGTCTTCGCTGATGAGACGGCGTATTTTCTGGGCTTTTAAATAATACGCATCGTAATAACCAGCGGATAATGCATACGTTCCCATTAAAATACGGCGCTTAACTTCTTGGCCAAACGCTTCACCGCGTGAGCGTACATATAAATCGGTTAAGTCGGCTGGATTTTCACAGCGATAACCAAAGCGTACGCCGTCGTAGCGAGACAGATTAGATGAGCATTCTGCTGACGCAATGACGTAATAAGCCGGTATGGCATGTTTTAGCGTAGGCATAGAGACTTCTATGACTTCTGCGCCTAACTGTTTGAACTCGTTAATAGCGGATTCTAAGTCTTTAGCAATATTGGCACTTAAGCCGTCGCTGAAAAATTCAATAGGCAGGCCAATTTTTAGGCCAGTTAGCGGTTGCGCTAACTCAGCTAGATAATCGGGTACGGGTTGGTTAGCGCTGGTTGAGTCTTTAGCATCAAAGCCAGCCATCGCCGATAATAAAATGGCTGCATCTTCAGCACTGCGCGCTAGTGGGCCACCTTGGTCTAAACTAGAGGCATAAGCAATCATGCCCCAGCGCGAAACGCGTCCATACGTCGGTTTTAAGCCAGTAATGCCACAAAATGCTGCGGGTTGGCGAATCGAGCCACCCGTATCCGTGCCGGTGGTCGCTACGGCTAAGCCTGCCGCAACGGCTGCTGCTGAGCCACCGGATGAACCGCCGGGTACATAATCGGTATGCCAAGGATTTT
This sequence comes from uncultured Methylocucumis sp., assembly GCA_963923905.1. Classification (GTDB taxonomy): domain Bacteria; phylum Pseudomonadota; class Gammaproteobacteria; order Methylococcales; family Methylomonadaceae; genus Methylovulum. The sequence goes on along the minus strand of CAWUNX010000417.1, from coordinate 1,185 downwards.
TAACGGGGCCATAAAAGCTGTTTTCATTCGACGAACCCATAGCAAATTCGTCCATATTGAGCTTGCCTAACACGACTGCGCCAGCTTGAGCTAATTTTTCTACGACGGTCGCGTTATAGGGTGCGGTAAAGTTATCCAGCATTTTTGAAGCGCAACTGGTTTTAACGCCTAAGGTACAAAAAATATCTTTATGCGCGATAGGAATGCCGGTGAGTAGCGAGGCGTCAGTATTTTTTAAGCGTTTATCGGCCTCTTGGGCTGAAGCTAACGCGCTGTCTTCGGTTACAGTGACATAGGCATTAAGTTCGTTATAACGGTTAATTCGCGTTAAAAAATGTTGGGTGAGTTCGACGCTAGAAAAATCGCCGCGCCGTAAGCCTTGGGCTAATTCAGTGATGGATTGCGTATGCATGGGGTTAGTTACTCTATGACTTTAGGCACTAAATATAATCCGTCTTCAACAAGCGGTGCGATGGTTTGGTAATGCGAACGTTGATTGGTTTCAGCAATAGCATCAGTACGTAGGCGTTGGGTTTGATCCAGCGGGTGTGCCATTGCTGTTACATTGTCAGTATTTAATTCATTCATGCTAGTCATTAAGTCCAGCATATTCGATAAATCATGGGCATAAGCCGTTAAGTCTTGCTCGTCTATGCCAAGTCTTGCTAGATAAGCAATTTTTTTAACATCGGTTGCAGTTAACAAAACGTTTGACTCCTTTATAGTCGGGTTAGCCGAATATAATACTTTATATCTTGCTCAAATACCCGCTTGATTGATAAAGTATTACAATTTTTATTCCTTAAGGGCAACAGGCACAAATGTTCAAACGAATTCGCGGGCTTTTTTCTAACGATTTGTCGATTGACCTAGGCACCGCAAATACCTTGATATACATCCCAGGACAAGGCATTGTACTCAACGAACCATCGGTCGTCGCGATTAAAGAGGATAAAATTCGCGGCAATAAAACCATTGCAGCGGTAGGCGCTGATGCAAAACGCATGTTAGGCCGGACTCCGGGCAATATTACCGCAATCAGACCTCTCAAAGACGGCGTGATTGCCGACTTTGCTATTACCGAGCGTATGTTGCGTTTTTTTATCGAAAAAGTTCATAAAAGTAAATTATTACGTCCTAGCCCTAGAATATTAATTTGCGTTCCTTGTGGCTCTACTCAAGTTG
>CAWUNX010000416.1:0-3265 GCA_963923905.1 uncultured Methylocucumis sp. | reverse complement strand
CAACGGGTTGAGCGGCGAGTTCTGATAATCTTGACCACAAAAGTTTTAGCTCTTCTTCGGTCACCGCGACACGTTCATCAACGGTAAGCGCCGCTGAACACAAGCCTGCCAAATCCTGATGATTACTGTTCAGCAAACTATTTAGCCTGATGAGGTCTTGTTTTAACCGTTGCTGCTGCTGAGCTAAGCGCACGAACATAAACGTCAGCGCCACTAAACCTAAGCTCAATACGACTAAGATTGCAATAAATAGGGGATGCGTCATCATTATCTGTTGCTGTTATCGTTGAGATGCAGAACACTAGTCGGGCAAAGTCTCACTAACAGGCTCGGCCTCTTCATGTTCTATGGGGCGTTCCAAATTCAACAGCTTAGCACGTTGCTCATCATTAGCGCCATAACGAGAAAACGCTTTCGACATCAACACTAACAGCACACGTCGATTTTTAAAACGACCTTCTTCGGTAGCATTGTCAGCAATCGGATGATATTCGCCGTAACCTACCGCTGATAATCTCGATGGGTCTATACCTGCTTTAGCAAATTCAAGCACTACGCTAGTCGCCCGGGCCGAGGATAAATCCCAGTTAGAACGAAACAATGGCGTAGCAATAGGCACATTATCGGTATGGCCTTCGACATTAACGGCATTAGCCATAGGCCCTATCACTTCGGCGATTTTTTGGATAATGGGTATGGATTTTTTTGACACATCGGCTGCACCACTAGCAAATAACAACTCGCTATTCATCTGCAACGTAACCCAAAAATCATTGTTAATCACCGAAACCAAGTTGGCATCAACAAATGGCTCAAGTGCCGCTTTAAGTTGCTCAGACACTTGCTTAAGTTGCTTTTGCTCTTTGATGATTTCTTCACTTAAGCGCCGTTTCTTTTCGGCCTCTTCTTGCTCTTCTGGCGTATTAGGTCGTATTGACTTTTCCGGCGCTTGGGCTTGAGTTAAATCAGGCACCGATTCTAACGCGGCTGGGGTTCGCAACGGTATTTGTTCCGGTACGCTGCCATTGACGGGCTGGCTTTTATTGGAAAATGCTGAACCTATGGAATGCATCAGGCTTTTATATTTGGCTTCGTTTAGCGATGAGATTGAATACATCACGACAAAAAAGGCAAATAATAACGTAATAAAGTCGGCGTAAGACACCAACCAACGGTCTTCATGCCCTGCTTCTGTGATGATTCGTTTGCGTTTACGCACTGCGGTTTTTAGGTTCTGGTTCTAACAAATAAGCGCTCAACTTTAATTCGATATTTTTAGGGTTTTCTCCTTTCGCTATTGCACCCACGCCTAGCGCTATCATTTCCTTTAATTGCATCTCAGCAAACACATGAGCTTTCAATTTGTTAGCTATCGGCAAAAAAATTAAATTTGCCGATGCGACACCGTAAATCGTTGCAACAAACGCCGTGGCGATACCGGCACCTAATAATTCAGGGTTGGCAAGATTTTGCATAACATGGATTAAACCAATCACAGCCCCCAAAATACCGATAGTCGGGGCATAGCCACCCATCGCTTCAAAAATTCTAGCGGCTTGGTAATCACGATTTTCCTTGACGTTAATTTCAAGTTCTAGCATGTTCTGAATCGTGTCGTTATCGTTGCCATCAACTAGCAATTGCAAGGCTTTTTGGGTGAATGGGTCAGTCAAGGTATCGATTTCATCTTCTAAGCGCAACAAACCATCTTTACGCGCTTTATAACTCCAAGAAACAATTTGCTCGATTTGCGCGTGGGTATTTATCACATTAGGTTTAACAATCCAGACTAACATCGCTAAACTGCGAAAAAAAATACTGGGAGGAAACTGTAATAAGGTCGCACCTAACGTACCCCCTAAGACAATAATCAGCGCCGGCCCATTCAGCAACGATGCAAACTCACCGCCTTCGAGAAAATTTCCCAGCAATATCGCTGCAACCGCTAAAACAATACCGAGTATGCTTAAAAAATCCATAATGTTAGCAATGTGTCATACGCTTAAAAACACAACAACGACATAAAAAGCTCAGTTGCCTAATTACCTTAAATAGTCTCACTCAAGACGAAACAACGGCCTCAAGTAACACTACTGCTCAGCCACTAACCAATCCGCTAATCGTGAGCGTAATCTTAGAATGGCTTGCGTGCTAATTTGGCACACACGCGATTCACTAATATTGAGTACTTCGCCAATTTCGCGCAAATTCAGTTCTTCGTCGTAATAAAGCGAGATCACTAAGCGCTCACGCTCAGGGAGTTCGGCAATCGCTTTAACCAACGCTTGTTGAAAGCCGCCCCGGCTAATATCCTCAATGGGCTGCGGTCCTTGTTGAGTGACTTCTTCCAAATAGTGGTCACCAGCTTGCGCTAACTCTTCAACGCTAAACATGCGGCAACTACTAGAGTCTAATAAAATGTGATGATATTCTTCTAAGCTAATACCTAAATGCTCAGCAACTTCAATGTCTTTCGCTTCATAGCCATTTTTTGCTTCTAAAGCCCGAATCGCTTCAGTGACCATTCGCGCTTTTTTATGAACCGAGCGTGGTGTCCAATCCGAACGCCTTATCTCGTCTATCATCGCACCGCGAATACGAATGCCTGCATAAGTATCAAAACTTGCGCCTTGGGTCGCATCATATTGTTTAACGGCTTCTAATAAGCCTAGCATACCGGCTTGTATTAAGTCTTCCACTTGTACTGAATCAGGTAATCGATTCAATAAGTGATAAGCGATGCGTTTAACTAGCGGAACATGTTGCATAATCATCTCATCGGTGCCGCCTGTTTTCACCGATGCATACATTGCTACCCCGCTCATGCTGCATACTCCTCTGAGCCATACTGAATCATGCGCTCAATAAAAAACTCAATATAACCACCTGCTTGCGCTTTTAACGGCCACTGTTCAATTTTACCGGCAATGGTTTTTAATGCTAATGACGCTTTACAACCTGGAAACGCCTCTAGCACAGGGGTTTGTTTTTGTACCGCTTTGCGTAAATACTCGTCATACGGCACCATGCCTTCATACTGTAACGCAACATCTAAGTAGGCGTCGGTTACTTTGGTCAACTTTTGAAATAAACTTTGACCTTGCTGAATCGACTGAACCATATTGGCAATCACATGAAAATGACTTAAGCCATAGTCACGGTTTAACAGCTTAATAAAGGCGTAAGCATCTGTTAATGACGTAGGTTCGTCACCAATACAGTTCGGCGCAACTATTGCTGAACAAAAAAGGGGTATACTGTAGAA
>CAWUNX010000415.1:0-3299 GCA_963923905.1 uncultured Methylocucumis sp. | reverse complement strand
GTTGAACTTTAGAGTTAGTTTAGACTATTTGATGATTTATGCACCAACGCCGTTGCAACAGGAAAGTAACGAACGGTTACACGCTGAAATTGCCTTGCGCGCTAGCGAAGAACGTTTACGCTCAATGACGGATTCGGCGCACGAAGCGATTATCTCGGTTGATAGTTTGGCGAAGGTGGTTTCGTGGAGTCGTGGGGCAGAAGTGATGTTTGGTTATAGTGAAACAGCCATGTTAGGCCAGCCATTGCGCTTGCTTATTCCGGAGCATGACGCGTATATCCACGATTCTATATTAACTCGCAACAGCATGACTACAGATGCAATAGCTGTTGAATTACAAGGTCAACGACAAGATGGTAAAGGATTTCCATTGGAATTGTCGCTATCCAGTTGGTCGCGCGACAATGACTTTTTCATGACGGTAATTATTCGCGATATTAGTGTGCGTAAGCGTTTAGAAGAGTTAGCACGTCAGCAAGAGTTAAAATTGATACAAGCGAATAAAATGACTGCGTTGGGGACGTTGGTTTCGGGTGTTGCGCATGAAATTAACAACCCTAACCAGATGATTTCATTAAATGCAGGCTTATTAGCCGAGGCTTGGCATGATGCACAAGATGTTTTGGATGCCCATTATCAGGATGAGGGCGAGTTTTTCTTAGGCGGTTTGCCGTATTCGGAAATGGCACAAACCGTACCGGTGTTAATTCATGATATTAAAGATGGCGCTAGTCGCATTGAGCGTATTGTTACCGATTTAAAAAACTTTGCTCGTCCTAAAGGTGCAGACACGCGTTTATTATTTTCGCTAAACGATGTCGTCGAGCGTTCGTTACGTTTGCTAGGTCATTTAATCGCGCGCAAAACCAGCCAATTTCATGTTGAGTTAGCCAATACGTTGCCGTTGATGTCTGGCGAACCACAGCAAATCGAACAAGTAATTGTTAATTTAATCGTTAACGCGTTAGAAGCCTTGCCTGACCCAAGTCATGCGGTTTCTGTTAAAACATACACCGATACCGAGGCGCATACAGTTAACGTCGAGGTTTGTGATCAAGGCGCCGGTATTGCACCGGAGCACTTGGCGCAGTTATGCGACCCGTTTTTTACCACTAAGCAAGCATCAGGTGGTACGGGGTTAGGTTTAGCGATTACCGCATCATTAATACAAGCACACGGAGGGCGTTTGCATTTTGCTTCTACATTAGGGCAAGGTACGACAGTTAGCGTGGTGTTTCCGGAATCCTCTTCTTAAATTTAGTTACATTGACTATGTCTTATCAGTCTATATCGTCGTTACCCGTGTTATTAGTTGATGACGAGCCGCAATTATTGCACAGCGCGAGTTTGGTACTGCGTGCATCCGGTATTACTCATGTTATTACGCTGGGCGATAGTCGCGCGGTATTGCCGCTGCTGGCGCAGCAAGCCGTTGGTGTTGTGATTTTAGATTTGACCATGCCTTATATCACCGGTCAGGAGTTGTTAAATCAAATTGCTGCCGAGCATCCTGAAATTGCGGTGATTATGATGACGGCAACTAATGATTTACAAGTCGCTGTGCAGTGTATGCAAGCGGGGGCTTGTGATTATTTGCTTAAGCCGGTGGATAAGGCGGGTTTATTAACGGCCGTGCGACGTGCTTTTGATAGCCGGGTGTTGCAAGCTGAGTTGTTATCATTAAAGGACCGCTTATTAACCAATAAACCACATGAGCCGAAAGCGTTTAATCAAATTGTGACGCAAAATCCCGCGATGTATGCCATTTTCCGTTATATCGAAGCGGTGGCGTCTTCGCCTCAGCCGGTATTAATTACTGGTGAAACCGGTACCGGCAAAGAGCTTATTGCTCATGCGATACATCAACAATCCAAACGCCCAGGCGAGTTAGTCGCTGTTAATGTTGCAGGCTTAGATGATCAGATGTTTTCTGACACGTTGTTTGGCCATGCTAAAGGTGCGTTTACTGGCGCGGATCGTGTACGCGAAGGTTTGGTCAGCAGTGCAGGGGAAGGTACATTATTTCTCGATGAAATAGGTGATTTAACGTTAGCATCGCAAGTTAAGCTCTTACGCCTGCTGCAAGACGGCACGTATTATCCTTTAGGCTCAGATCGGCCTCGGCAAAATAGAGCGCGTATTGTTGTCGCGACTCATTGTGATGTGAAACATAGCGCTGATAATGGCACGTTTAGAAAAGACTTGTATTTTCGCTTGCGTACCCATCATATCCAATTACCTGCGCTACGTGAGCGTGTCGAAGATTTGCCTTTTTTAGTCCACTATTTTGTTGCTAAAGCAGCTGATGTTTTACATAAAACTGCACCGACTATTCCTCCGGCATTATTTCAATGGCTAAAAAATTATCCGTTCCCAGGTAATATTCGTGAGCTAGAAGGTATGGTGTTCGACGCTGTTACACGTTGTCAAGGCACGGTATTACCATTACAAAGCTTTAAAGATGTCAGTATTGATATAGGGTTAACTCATGAAGAAGAGTGTTTAGTTGATACGCAGTTGAGCTTTCCGGAGCGCCTACCGACATTAAAAGAAAGCGAAGAGGCGTTAATAGCTGAAGCCTTGCGTAGAGCTGATGGTAATCAAGGTGTTGCCGCTGGCTTATTAGGAATTTCTCGCCAAGCGCTCAATAAAAGACTGTTGCGGCGAGAGTAGGTGTTTTGTTTATCTGTGCTTAATGTTGTTGAGAGACTAATTTTCGATTTTCTTGATTTTTAGTGGCTTGATTTTAAATAGTTTTAATATAATGAAAGCACCAAGTCAGCGAGCTTGCTATTGCTGAATAGTGTTTTTTCCTATATTATTTCTCGGTTATGTTAGATCATTTACCTCAATATATTGATCCTTTGCATCTTGTTGAAAAACGAGCAGTTTTAAAAGGACAAATACCTATCAGTGACTTTGATAGATTAGCTGATATTTTGCACAGCAATGCTGGTGCTGCAAATGTCGAGCTGGCTTTCAGTCGCGAAGGCAGATTAGCAGTCGTCACCGGGCGTATCGAGGTAACATTGGCGTTAACATGCCAAAACTGTCTTGATGCCGTGTCGGTTGTTATCGATTGTGCAATCAAGTTGGCGATTGTCGCGTCTATCGATCAAGCAAATAATTTACCCGAAGCCTATGAGCCTTTGTTGTTTGATGGCAATGAAAATCTATTGCTAAAAGACATTATCGAAGACGAAATATTGCTTTATTTGCCGATTTTTCCAAAACACGAACACCGCTGTTTTGTTTCACAAGCAACAAATAACGGTGCGGCAACTATTTTTTCGGAAGCG
>CAWUNX010000414.1:0-3326 GCA_963923905.1 uncultured Methylocucumis sp. | reverse complement strand
GAGATCCTCTCTGGTCTCGTGGGCTCGGAGATGTGTATAAGAGACAGACTTAGGCATAGATGAGGTCTATTGTTTAAGTGTCAACGATGCATTTACTATGTTCCAGTGGGGTAAGCATTTAAGTGTTAACCACGTCAAAATGTTGCCGGACGGTAATGGCGATTTTACTCGCTTAATGGGTATGCTGGTTAAAAAAGACAATTTGGGCTTTGGCAACCGGTCTTGGCGCTATGCGATGGTGGTCGATGATAAACACATAGTAAAATTATTCGAAGAACCTGGAAGAGCTGATAATTGCCCGGAAGACCCATTTGTCATTAGCGATGCCGACACTGTGTTGGCGTACTTACGCGAAACTCAAACGCGTTCTTAACTAAGTGCGTGTCTTTTCCAACTAAAGAAAAGACACGCATTAAACTAACACCTACATTAAAGGTTAATTATGACGACTTTTGATTACGATTTATTTGTCATTGGCGCGGGCTCAGGCGGTGTTAGGGCAGCCAGAACTGTCGCCGGTTTAGGTGCTCGTGTTGGCATTGCCGAGCAACGTTATTATGGCGGTACTTGTGTTAATGTCGGATGCGTACCGAAAAAACTGTTTGTTTACGCCTCGCAGTTTTCCGAAGAATTTAGCGCTGCACAAGGTTTTGGCTGGCAACTAAACGGCCAAAGTTTTTCTTGGCAACACTTATTAAGCCGTAAAAATCAAGAAATCGAGCGTTTACAACAGATATATCAAAATCTGTTAACTCAAGCGGGAGTCACGCAATACGATGGCATCGCTAAGCTACTAGACGAACATACAGTTGTAATAAACAATCAGTATTTACGCGCCAAACGCATATTAATTGCCACGGGCAGTTGGCCTGCCCTTCCTGAATTACCCGGCAAAGAACATGCGGTGACCTCGAATGAGATGTTTGCCTTAGACACATTACCTAAACGCTTGCTAATCGTAGGCGGCGGTTATATTGCTGTTGAGTTTGCCGGTATCATGCATGGCTTAGGCGTAGAAACAACGCTTTGTTTTCGCGCCGATGCTATTTTGCGTGGTTTTGATGATGATATTCGGCATTTTTTAAGCACAGAAATGCAGAAAAAAGGCATTCAATTGTTAGCTAAAACGGTGATTAGCGAAATTCAGCACCACGCTACCGGTTATACCGCTATCACCACTGAACAACAACCGTTAAATGCCGACCTGGTGTTATACGCGACCGGACGTAAACCCAATACGGAACAATTAGGCTTAGAATCAGTTGGAATTGTTTTAGAGCATAACGGCGCTATTCCGGTTGATAACAACTATCAAACGGTTATCCCCTCAATTTATGCCATAGGCGATGTCACGAATAGAATCAATTTAACGCCGGTCGCCACGGCAGAAGCGATGGTCTTTGCGCATCGTTGTTATGGTAAAGGCGCTGACGACATTGATTATGACTTAGTACCTAGCGCGGTGTTTAGCCAACCTAATGTGGGTACGGTAGGTTTAACCGAACAACAAGCCCAAGCCGCTTACCCTAATGACATTGATGTGTATCGCTCCGTTTTCACCGCAATGAAACATAGCTTATCCGGACTCAATGAAAAAACGCTGATGAAAATGTTAGTACGACGCAGCACCGAGCAAGTGTTAGGCGTACACATGGTCGGAGAAAATGCCGGAGAAATTATTCAAGGCTTGGCCGTTGCGCTAAAAGCGGGGGCAACCAAAGCAAGCTTTGACGCGACGATAGGCATTCATCCAACGGCAGCGGAAGAGTTTGTCACGATGAGAACACCGGTAAACTCAACTAATCATGCTTAGTCTTAAACCCATTTATTACGATTTGCTGGCACTTGGCGCGGGCATATTATTCCCCCTCGCCTTCGCGCCGTTCAATTACAGCCCATTAATCATTCCCGCATTGGCCTTGCTGTTTGCGTCATGGCAAACAAACTGTACGCGCTTACGCGCAAGCCTACGCGGATTTTATTTTGGCTTAGCGGCGTTTGCGCTAGGCGTATCGTGGGTTTTTATCAGTATTCATGATTTTGGTGGTGCTGATAGCGCCAGTTCAGCCGCCCTCACCTTGGCTTTTGTCGCGTTTTGGGCGTTATTTCCAGCACTGGCAGGTTTTTTAACCGTTGCGTTATCGGCAGCCAAAAATCCTGTTACCACTGCGGGTATTTGGCTAAGCTTAGAATATGTGCGCGGCACGTTATTATTAAACGGCTTTCCTTGGCTATTATCAGGCTATTCGCAACTGGATACGCCTTTAGCCGGTTATATTCCCCTTCTAGGCGCTTACGGAACAGGATTTTTATTGGTATTAACTGCAACGTTAATGCTTAGTTTATTTACAACACGCACTTATCGGACGCTTAGCGCAGGGTTGTTGGTAATGCTATGGTTAACAGGAGCAGGTTTACGCACGATTGAATGGACTCAGCCACAAGGTCAAGCACTCACAGTCGCACTGGTTCAAGGCAATATCGCGCAAAATGAAAAATGGTTGCCTGAAAACAAACTCGATACATTAAGGCTTTATCGAGACCTAACCGAAGAACATTGGGATGCCGATGTGATTATTTGGCCTGAAACATCAATCCCAGCATTTTTATCGGAAGTGGATGAATTTTATTTAACGCCGTTGCAACAAGCCGCACAACAGCACGGTACAGATATTATTGTTAGCTTACCCACAGAAGGTGAGCACGGCGAAATCTACAATAGCGTTCTGGCTTTAGGTCAGCAGCGGCAACTCTATAGCAAAAACCACTTATTGCCATTTGGCGAATATATGCCGTTGCAACCGTTATCAGGCTATATTCTCAAGCAATTAAACATAGGCTTAGGCGATTTCACGCCTGGCGGACAGCAGCAAGCCTTGCTAACCGCCGCCGGATTACCTTTTATCACGACTATATGTTATGAAGACGCATTTGGCGTCACCGTAGATAACGGACTGGCACAAGCGGCTTTTTTAGTAAATGTGACTAACGATGCCTGGTTTGGTGACTCACTAGAACCGCACCAACACTTACAAATGGCAGCGATGCGCGCTTTAGAATCAGGTCGTTACCTATTAAGAGCCACCAATACGGGAATTAGCGCCGTCATTAACACCAAAGGCCAAACCGTTGCTGAGGCGCCTAGTTTTACCACAACGGTATTAACCGCTTCATTTCAACCGATGACTGGTTTAACGCCTTATGCTTGGGTAGGTTATGAATGGGTGATGGGGGGTATTTTACTTATCACTTTGGTCGGCTTGGGTTATCGTCCAATACCGTTCGGCATGATTACTGAGTGGCATTAATAATTTCAACCACACGAG
>CAWUNX010000413.1:0-3332 GCA_963923905.1 uncultured Methylocucumis sp. | reverse complement strand
GGCGATAGCAGTAGCAGCAGTGACACTAAATCTTCATCCTCTAGCAGCTCATCGTCGTTAAGCAGTAAACGCAGCAGTCGCAGCCGCTCCAGCAGCAGCCGTAGTAGCGGCGGTACAGCCACAGTCGCTAATATCGAAGATGTTAAAATTATTTCGGATAAAACCAATAATGCGCTCATCATCGTTGCAACACCTAGGGAATACGACATCATTCTACCGGTCATTAAGCAGTTAGATATTTTGCCGTTGCAAGTGTTAATTGAAGCCAAGATTGTTTCAGTAGACTTAAAAGATGATTTGCAATACGGCATACAATGGTATTTAGATCATCAAGGATCTAGCATAAGCAGTGGCGATGGCACTAAAAAATTAGGACAGATTATTAGCGCAAGCGCAGAAGCTGTTGCTACGGGAGGGTTAAGCGCAGTCTACAACTCTGGTGTTGTAAATGCCCTGCTTAGTTCGGAAGCGTCGAAAAATAATGTAAATGTTATTTCATCACCGTCACTGATGGTATTAAACAACCAAGAAGCAACGATAGAAGTAGGTGATCAAATCCCAATACTTTCTAGCACTCTAACAGGAGTCACTTCTTCATCAACCAATAATTTAGTTGCCAGTAACTCAATCCAATACAAGGATACAGGGGTTAAACTCGAAGTCACACCTAGAGTTAACTCCAACGGAATGGTTATTTTACTTATAAAGCAATCGGTTAGCACACCAACCAAAACAACTGTTAGCGGCATTGATTCAGCGACTATTGCCAAAAAAGAAATTGAAAGCTCTGTAGCCGTACAAGACGGAGAAACCATTGTACTAGGCGGGTTAATTACAGAAAATAGAACTTATAATTTATCTGGCATACCGGTTTTGCATGACATGCCCTGGATAGGCCCCTTATTTGGACAAACGCAAAACGATGATGATAAAACCGAACTGGTTGTTATGATTACGCCTAGAGTGGTTAAAAACAAACTAGACTCCAGACAAATCTCTACCGAATTCAAGCGCAAACTTACCGGTATTTATCATTAATTCCATAAAGTAAGCTTTACCCTTTGTGGTTATACGGTCACGTTTTGATTTTTAGCGCCATCAGCAAAGCATCCGAAAACGTGACCGCGCAAAAATACAACATAGACACTCGCGCCAACCTGTGAACTTCGTTAAACTTATTCCTGTTCACTTGTGACCCCATCGTCTTTTTATGCATATTGTTTGCCCTCGCTGCCTTGATATTAACCGTATAAGCCATAGTCAACTCTCAGAACGGCCTAAATGTTCAGCCTGTCATCAGGCCATGTTTACCGGTCACCCATTCAAACTCAGTTCACGCAATTTCGATCTCATCTTAGCGCACACCGATATTCCCATTGCTGTCATGTTTTGGAAAATAGACTGCCCTACCTGCAAAACTATGGAAACTGCGTACCAACAAGCGGCTTCTCATTTAGAGCCGTGGGTGCGCGTCACTCGCGTCAACATGAATCAAGAACGCGCAATACCTGGCTTGTATAAAGTCGATGACGCGCCGACATTGTTAGTCTTTAAAAATGAACAAGAAGTTGGGCGCGTCTCAGGGCTTTTAACAACTAATGAAATTATGCGCTGGGTTAGCCAGTATGTTTAAATTCGCCAAGCTATAGTAACTCCAATCCGTAATACATATAGCTCAGCATTAAAGCTTTAGATGCTTTAAAACAGCATCCTTGCTGACAGTGCGAGCCAACCTGCTGCGTTTTGGCGATTAGACACAAGCACTTGCTTTTGACACCGTTTATCAGTTAACGCTAGCTGAGCAAAAGAGACGAGTGTGCGTAAAATAAAAGCACGTTATTTCATGACGCTAGACTTTAATAATATGCTGAATTGCTGCTGGGCGAAAACTGCCACACCAACCAGTTTAAACTACGCTATAATTTTCGATTAACTTTTACCGATATAACAACTACCGTGTCTACTAACACTTACTACGACTTATCGACTTTCCAAGGACTTATTCTTGCCTTACAAGCTTATTGGTCAGAACAAGGCTGTATTTTATTACAACCCTTAGATCAAGAAGTGGGTGCGGGCACGTTTCACCCCGCGACCTTCTTACGCGCCATAGGGCCTGAACCTTGGAGCGTGGCCTATGTACAACCGTCGCGCCGTCCTACCGACGGTCGTTATGGCGAAAACCCTAATCGGTTACAGCATTACTACCAATACCAAGTCTTGCTAAAACCATCGCCAGATAATATCCAAGACTTGTATCTAGGTTCGCTTCAGCGGCTAGGGTTTGATTTATTAGAGCACGACATCCGTTTTGTTGAAGACAACTGGGAGTCACCCACCTTAGGCGCGTGGGGCTTAGGTTGGGAAGTATGGTTAAACGGCATGGAAGTCACGCAATTCACTTATTTCCAACAAGTCGGCGGTTTAGAATGCCGACCAGTGTCGGGTGAAATTACTTACGGCTTAGAGCGCTTAGCGATGTATTTACAAGGCGTAAAAAGCGTATTTGATTTAGTCTGGACACGCACACCCCATGGCGTAGTCACTTACGGCGATGTTTTTCATCAAAACGAAGTGGAAATGTCCGCGTTTAATTTTGAACACGCCAACGTGCCGTTTTTATTCCAATGCTTTGATACTTACGAACAAGAATGCGTCAAACTCATTGAGCTAGGCCTGCCCTTACCTGCGTATGAAATGGTGTTAAAAGCCTCGCATACGTTTAACTTACTGGATGCTCGCCATGCAATTTCCGTGACCGAACGTCAACGTTATATTTTGCGGGTGCGAACTTTATCGCGTGCCGTCGCGGAAGCGTATTATGCACGGCGCGAGGCGCTAGGGTTTCCGATGTGTCAAAGCAGCTAAAGTCTATCTTGTTATGCTAAAAAGACTGTATGTCCATAACTACAAGTGCTTGGTTAATTTTGAAATTCATTTTGACCAGGATGTTAGCTTGTTTTTAGGAGGGAATGGGTCTGGTAAAACATCGGCATTATCTGTTTTATCTAAGGTACAACAATTTGTATATTTTTCTGACTCGATTGATGATGTCTTTAAAACAAGCTTGTTCACACGATGGCTACAAGAGAATACGCAAAAATTTGAGATTGATGTCGAAGGAAATAATGGCATCTACTCTTACGCTTTAGAAATAGAGCATGAAAAACACAAAGATTATATTCGTGTTAAAACAGAAACATTGAAATTCAACAATCAATTTTTATATAAATTTGAGATTGAAGAAGAAAAAGGTAAAACAGTTGGTAAAGGTGAGTTATTTAATGACTGTCTCTTATACACATCTCCGAGCCCACGAGACCAGAGAGGAT